>JBCDDO010000071.1:0-9614 GCA_039180245.1 Pseudomonadota bacterium
ATGCCGAAGATGCGCCAGATGGGCACCCAGCATGCCACCAAAGCTGCTGAGCCGGTGGGCAATGCCCGCGTGCGCGGCCTGAGCGGAGACGATCGCGCTCAGCGCCGGGGCCTCGCGCCCGGCCCGACGAAGAAAGGCAAATTCCTTGACCCAGGCCAGATGCGCAAACACCAGCATGTAAAGAAACGGCGCAAAGATCGGCTGAGCGCAATGCCATTAGCGCCAGAGATCCCGACAACGCCGAACCTGAAAGTCAGCACCGCGCGATAGAGCCAGCGCAACACAGCTTATGCCGCGCTGTCATCGCGGCCCCGCGAACCGACACTTGCAAAGCGGCCTTTCAGGGCGAAATAGGCCCGTCTCGCCGCCTGCATCGACACGGCAAACTCTGTCGCCGACGCAAATCGCGGTGCCTCATACAACTGCCCAACTCCTGCCATTTGCGCGCCGCAGATAGGGAGCCTTCTGACGCTGTGCACGCGTTCGGGCCAGTGCCGGACCGACCGCACGGGCCAGAATCCAATCGCTTTGGGGCGAGGATTCGCGGTGGCTCAGGCGAATTCCCTTGTACAAATGCGACATTTGAGGCCGCCATTCGGCCGATTCAGGGCGGTTTTACCCACTGGAACTTGCATTCCGCGGCATTTATCAAGGTGTCCGGCACGCAACGCGTCTGCCGGGCCGCATGCGGCTCAGAGCGGACCATGCCGCAGGTGAATGATGGGACTGACCTCGCTTTTCTCGTCGGAAATGTCGATCGATCTCGGCACGGCGAACACACTGATCTACGTCAAGGGCCGGGGCATCGTGCTCTCCGAACCCTCGGTCGTGGCCTATCACGTGCGCAACGGCCGCAAGGAGGTTCTCGCGGTCGGCGAGGATGCCAAGCTGATGCTGGGCCGCACCCCGGGCTCAATCGAGGCGATCCGCCCAATGCGCGACGGGGTCATCGCCGATTTCGATGTGGCCGAGGCGATGATCAAGCATTTCATCCGCAAGGTCCGGCGGGGGTCGAGCTTCACCAAACCCAAGGTCATCGTCTGCGTGCCGCACGGCGCAACGCCGGTTGAAAAGCGCGCAATTCGGCAATCGGTGCTGTCGGCCGGCGCGCGCAAAGCGGGGCTTATCGCCGAACCCATCGCCGCGGCGATCGGCGCCGGGATGCCGATCACCGATCCCACCGGCTCGATGGTGGTCGATATCGGCGGCGGCACGTCGGAGGTTGCGGTGCTCTCGCTGGGCGACATCGTCTATGCCCGGTCGGTGCGGGTGGGCGGCGACCGTATGGACGAGGCGATCATTTCCTACCTGCGGCGGCAGCACAATCTTCTGGTCGGCGAGGCGACGGCCGAGCGGATCAAGACCTCGATTGGCACCGCGCGGATGCCCGAGGACGGGCGCGGGCTGACCATGGAGATCCGCGGCCGCGATCTGCTCAATGGCGTGCCCAAGGAAACAGAAGTCAGCCAGGTGCAGATCGCCGAGGCGCTGGCCGAAACGGTCCAACAGATCTGCGAGGCGGTGATGACGGCGCTTGAGGCAACCCCTCCTGACCTTGCCGCCGACATCGTTGACCGGGGTGTTATGCTGACCGGCGGCGGCGCGCTTTTGGGCGATCTGGACATGGCGCTGCGCGAGCAGACCGGCCTGGCCATCACCATTGCCGACGAATCCCTGAACTGTGTCGCGCTCGGCACGGGCAAAGCTCTGGAGTTTGAAAAACAACTCGTCCACGCGATCGACTACGGCGCCTGACGCATCGCAAACCGGCCGCGCTCGCGTGGTCGGCGTGATCCTTCGGCGCAAGAGGTGACGAAACTGGCCTACCACGACCCTGTTCCCAGCGTTGTGCGGCTGATGCGCCAAGTCTTCCTTGGCGCCACGATCCTGATCTGCATCGTCTTCTTTGTTCTGTGGCGGATCGACAGCCCGCGGGTCGACCGTGTGCGCATGGCTGTGGTCGACCGGATCGCGCCCAGCCTGGAATGGACCGCTGCCCCGATGGCCCGCCTGTCGCGCATGGTTGAGGATTTTCAAAGCTACACCCGCGTTTATGAACAGAACGAGGCGCTGCGGCGCGAGTTGCAACGCATGGAGGGCTGGCGCGAAGCGGCGCTGCAGCTGGAGCAGGAGAATGCGCGGCTGCGCGCGCTCAATCATGTGCATGCCTCGCCGCGGCTGAGCTTTGCGACCGGCGAGATCCTGGCCGACAGCGGCGGTCCGTACCGGCAATCGGCGCTCATCAATATTGGCGCCCGCGACGGGGTCGTGGATGGCTCGGCGGTGCTTGACGGGATCATCGACGGTTCGGCCCGGGTCGCCGGGCTGGGGCTGGTCGGGCGCGTGGCCGGCGTGGGCCAGCGCACGGCGCGGATCATTCTGCTCACCGATGCCAGCAGCCGGGTTCCGGTGGTGCTGCGCCCCTCGGGCCTGCGCGCGATCATCGTGGGCGACAACACCGCCATGCCGCGCTTGGAGTTTCTGGAGACCGCCGATGCCATCAGCCCCGGTGACCGGGTCGTCACATCGGGCGATGGCGGCGTCATGCCGCCCGATCTTCTGATCGGCGAGGTGGCGGTCAGCCCCAGCGGCATGCTCAAAGTGCGGCTGGCGGCCGATTATCGCCGGCTGGAATTCGTGCGCGTGCTGCGCCCGCCGCCGCAACCGGATGTCGAAGGTCCGGGCCTTTTGATCCTGCCCGCCCCGCCGACCGCGCCTGACGATTTGCCGGAAAACCCGGTTTTGGCCGATCCGGCCCGGCGCGAGGACGCGGGCTGATGCCGCCGGGCCCGGTCACCACCTGGCTGCGACGGGGCACAATTTTGGGCATGGCCGCGCTTTTCATGGCGCTCGCGCTGAGCCCGGCCGGGCTCTCTGCCGGACGGCTGCCCATGCCCGATCCGCTCTTTGCGCTGCTCATCCTGTGCAGGCTTCGCCGGCCCGAGACGGTTCCCATCGCGCTGCTCATCGGCCTGACGCTGATCTCAGATCTTCTGCGCGGTGGCCCCTTGGGCATCGGCACCCTGGGCGTTCTGGCCGTCTCCGAAGCGCTCGGCCTTTACCGAGACCGCATCCTGCGCCGCGGTTTCTTTGTTGAATGGACTGCGGTCTCGGCGGCTTTTGCCGTGCAGCTTGCGGTTCAGTACCTCGTTCTTCGGCTGACCTTCGCTCCCTGCCCCAGCGTTGAGGCGCTGGCGCTTTTCACTGCAACGACGGCGCTGTCATACCCGGTGGTTTTGATCCTGATGCGCGGGCTTCTGCCGTTGCGGCCAACTTCGACGCAGGGCATTCCCGGGACATGAACGGAACCGGACAATGAGCAAACGCGCAGGCGCACAAAGCCGGGTGAGCCGACGGGCGCTGCTGCTTCTTGGTGCGCAGCTTGGCGTGGT
The DNA here is from genome assembly GCA_039180245.1 of Pseudomonadota bacterium. GTDB lineage: Bacteria > Pseudomonadota > Alphaproteobacteria > Rhodobacterales > Rhodobacteraceae > J013. The sequence continues at coordinate 3,393 of JBCDDO010000071.1, forward strand.
CGGGGTGCTGGGCTGGCGCATGCGCGAGCTTCAGATCGAACAGGCCGACCGCTTCCGCCTGCTGGCCGACGAAAACCGCATCAACATCCGCCTGATCCCGCCGGCGCGCGGCTTGATCTATGACCGCAACGGCACTGCGCTGGCGCTCAACCGGCCCAATTACCGCATCGTGATGATCCGCGAGCAGACCGGTGACCCTGAGGATGCGCTCGACCGTCTGGGCCGGGTGCTGCCGATCAGCCCCGAGACCAGGGCGCGCATTCTGCGCGAAACCCGCGCCAAAAGCGCCTTTGTGCCCGTCACCGTTGCCGAGCATCTGGATTGGGAGACCTTTGCCAGGGTCTCGGCCAACAGCCCGGCCTTGTCGGGCGTGATCCCCGAGGTCGGGATGACCCGGGCCTATCCCGAAGGCGCCCCATTTGCGCATGTTGTGGGCTATGTCGGCCCGGTCAGCGAGCGTGATTTGAAGCGGCGCGAGGATCCCGACCCGCTTTTGCAGATCCCGCGGTTTCAGATCGGCAAGACCGGCGTCGAGAACCGGCTCGAGGACAACCTGCGCGGCGATGCCGGGATCAGCCGGATCGAGGTCAACTCCATCGGCCGGGTGATGCGTGAGCTCGACCGCAGCGATGGCGAGGCGGGCACCGACCTGCAGCTTACCCTCGATCTCGACCTGCAGCGCTTTGCGATGGAGCGGATGGCCGGGCAGAGTGCCGCTGCGGTGCTGATGGATTTGCGCGAGGGCGATCTGGTCGCCATGGCCTCGACCCCTGCCTTCGATCCCAACCTCTTCGTCTTCGGGATCTCGACGAAAGATTGGAACGGGCTGCTCAACGACCCCTACACCCCATTGGCCAACAAAAGTGTGTCCGGTGGCTATCCGCCCGGATCGACCTTCAAGATGATCGTCGCACTGGCCGCGTTGGAGGAGGGCGTGACCACGCCGGGCGAGACGGTCTGGTGTCCGGGTCATGTCGAGGTCGGCGACCGGCGCTTCCATTGCTGGCGGCGCGGCGGGCATGGCAAGGTCGACCTGCGCGACAGTTTGCGTCAATCCTGCGACGTCTATTACTATGAAATGGCAAGGCGCGTCGGCATCGAAAAGATCACTGCGATGGCGCGGCGGCTGGGTCTGGGCGAGCGGCATGATCTGCCGCTGCCGGCGATTTCAGAGGGCCTCACCCCGACCAAGGAATGGAAGCTGCGCGCGCAGGGGCAGCCTTGGCTGGTGGGCGACAGCGTCAATGCCGGCATCGGCCAGGGCTATGTGCTCGCCTCGCCCCTGCAATTGGCGGTGATGACCGCACGGCTGGCCACGGGGCGGGCGCTCAGCCCCCGGCTGGTGCGGGCCATCGGCGGACAGCCCATCGCAGCGGATCCCGTGCCGGAGCTTGACCTGACCGCCGGCAGTCTCGACCATATCCGCGACGCAATGGATGCGGTCGTCAACAACCGGCGCGGCACTGCCTGGTCATCGCGGATCTTGGGCGAGATGCGGATGGCCGGCAAAACCGGCACCAGCCAAGTGCGCCGCATCACCGAAGCCGAGCGGCGGTCGGGGGTGTTTCGCAATGAGGATCTGCCCTGGGAGCGGCGCGATCATGCGCTCTTCGTCGCCTATGCGCCCATCGCCGCGCCGCGCTATGCACTGTCGGTCGTGGTGGAGCATGGCGGCGGGGGTTCGACTGCCGCTGCCCCGATCGCGCGCGACATCATGCTGCGCGCACTTTATGGCCGGCGCCCCCCCTTGGAGGCCTATCCCCAGAAACTGCGCCCCGCAATTGAAGAGCGCCGGGAGATCGAAGACCAGCTCGAGCGTGAGCGCCCGGCGGCAACGTCACCGGAGCGCGATCGCGCATGACCGTGTTCGACCCATCGGAAATGCGCGCCCCGTCGGGGCTGGGCAAGGTCCTGCATTTCCACTGGTCGATCCTGCTGCTGTTGCTGGCGACGGCGGCCATTGGCTTTGGCATGCTCTTTTCGGTGGCCGGCGGGTCACTCGACCCCTGGGCGCGGGCGCAGATGATCCGCTTCGGCGCCGGGCTTGCGGTGATGTTTGTCGTGGCGATGATCGACATTCGCTATTGGCGCGGCCTCTCGGTGCTCGCCTATCTGGGTGCATTGGCGCTGCTTGTCGCGGTGGAGCTGTTCGGGACCACCGGCATGGGTGCGCGGCGCTGGATCGATCTGGGCGTGCTGCGGCTGCAGCCATCCGAGGTCATGAAAATCGCGCTCGTGATGGCCCTTGCGCGCTATTATGCCTGGCTGGAGCCGGAGCGGGTCTCGCGCCCGCTTTGGGTGGCGGGTCCGGTTCTGATGACGCTGGTTCCCATGGCGCTGGTGCTCGCTCAGCCCGATCTGGGCACCGCGCTGCTGCTTGGCCTGGGCGCCGCGGTGGTGATGTTCTTGGCAGGGGTAAGCCTTTGGTACTTTCTCAGCGCCTCTCTTGCCGGCGCCGGTGCGGTCTACACCGTCTTTGCCTCGCGCGGCACCTCCTGGCAGTTGCTGCGCGACTATCAGTACCGTCGCATCGAAACCTTCCTCGATCCCTCGACCGACCCGTTGGGGGCGGGCTATCACATCACCCAATCGACCATCGCCATGGGCTCGGGCGGGCTGACCGGGCGGGGCTTCATGCAGGGCACGCAAAGCCGGCTCAACTTTCTGCCCGAAAAGCACACCGATTTCATCTTCACCACCCTGGCCGAGGAGTTCGGCTTTGTCGGCGCGCTCACGCTGCTTGTGCTCTACACGCTCATCATCGTGCTCGCCTTTGCCTCGGTGTTGACCAATCGCGACCGGTTCGGCGCGCTTTTGACCGGTGGCATCGCGGCCACCTTCTTTCTCTATTTTGCGGTGAACATGGCCATGGTGATGGGGCTGGCCCCGGTCGTCGGCGTGCCGCTGCCGCTTGTCTCCTATGGCGGATCGGCGATGCTGGTTCTGCTGGCGGCCTTTGGGCTGCTGCAATCGGCTCATATCCACAAACCCCGATGACCGGCCGACAGCATTCCGAGGTTCCATGACCCTGCGCATTTTCCTCAACCTCACGCCCGAGCGTCTCGGGCCATGGCACGGCCCGTTGCGCGACGCGCTTGCCCATGCCGGGATCGTGGCCGAGATTCTTGACACCCCGTCCGAGGCGGTGCAGCGCGGCGCCCAGTATGTCGTCAACGCCCCCAACGGGCCGCTGCAGGATTTTGGCACCGTGCCGGGGCTGCGCGCGGTGCTCAACGCCTGGGCCGGGGTTGAGAAGGTGGTCGGCAATCCCACCCTAACCGTGCCCTTGGCACGAATGGTCGATCCCGGGCTCACCGAAGGGATGGTGGAATATGTAACCGGCCATGTGCTGCGGTATCACCTGGGCATGGACGGGCATATTCTGAACCCCACCCATATGTGGGAGGAGCGCAACGTGCCGCTGGCCCGCGAACGCCCGGTGGGCATCCTGGGTCTGGGAGAGCTGGGCACGGCCTGTGCGCAGGCTTTGCTGGCGCTCAACTTCCCTGTCACGGGGTGGAGCCGGCGGCCGCGGGAGCTCGCAGGCATCACCTGCCATGCCGGTGCCGATGGGCTGTCCGCAACGCTGGCAGGCGCGCAGATCCTGGTGCTGCTGCTGCCCGACACCCCAGCGACGACCAAAATCCTCAACGCAACGCGTCTGGCGCAGTTGCCGCGCGGCGCCGTGATCATCAATCCCGGCCGCGGGCCGCTGATCGAGGATGCCGCATTGCTCGCCGCGCTCGATGCCGGGCAAATCGGCCATGCAACCCTCGATGTGTTTCGCCAAGAGCCGCTGCCCGCAGGCCATCCCTTCTGGGCCCACCCCAAGATCACCGTCACGCCGCATATCGCCGCCGACACCCGCCCGATCACCGCCGCTGGGGTGATTGTCGAGAACATCCGTCGCGATCAGGCGGGCGAGGCATTGCTGCATCTGGTTGACCGGGAGGCGGGGTATTGACGCTGCACAGCGCCCAGACGATCCGACCCGGGCCGCGCAACCTCATCACCGACGTGTCCGGCCTGCTTGTCGGCAATGCCGAGGCGCCCGAGATGGCCTCGGGCACGACCGTGGTGCTGCCAGAAACACCCGCAACCGCGGCCGTCGACATCCGTGGCGGCGCCCCGGGCACGCGCGAGAGCGAGGTGCTGGGGCCGGCCGCACTCAATGAACTCGCCCATGGCGTGGTTCTGTCGGGCGGCTCGGCCTATGGCTTGGCCGCGGCCGATGGGGTGATGGAGTGGCTGCGCGACCGGCGGCGTGGGCTCGCGCTTGGCCCGCATCTGGTGCCAATCGTCCCGGCCGCGATCATCTTTGACCTTCCGCATGGCATGGACCCGTCATCGGCAGGCGTCGCTTTGCCCTATCGAAGTTTGGGATCGGCCGCGGCCGAGGCCGCGGGCGGTGAGTTTCAGCTCGGCTCGGTCGGGGCGGGGCTGGGGGCCACCACAGCCAGTGTCAAAGGCGGGCTCGGCAGCGCGTCGGCGATTTGGGAAAGCCCAGACGGACCCATCACCGTCGGCGCCATTGCGGTCGTCAATCCGCTTGGCTCGGTGCTTCTGCCCGGCAGTCAGGCGTTTCTTGCCGCGCCGTTCGAACTGGCATCGGAGTTTGGCGGCATTCCAATGCCAAAGCATGCCCCCAACCCGCATCAGGTGCCGTCGAAACGCGCCGCAATGCCGGCCATGAACACGATCGTTGGGGTTGTGGCCACCGATGCAGCGATGAGCAAACCCATGACACAACGGCTGGCCGTGATGGCGCAATCGGGCATAGCCAAAGCCGTGCATCCCGCACACACGCCCTTTGACGGCGACACGGTCTTTGCGCTTGCAACAGGTCGCGGGCCCGCTGCCGATCCCGGCGCGCTTTATATGCTGGGCGGGATCGCGCAAAGCTGTATGGCGCGGGCCATCGCTCGGGGCGTCTATGAGGCCCGCACGGGCGTGCCCGGGTTTCCCACATGGCGCGATCTTGGCGACCCGCTGGGTGCGCAATGAAGACCGCTCTCGTCACTGGCGCTGCGCGTGGCATCGGCTTTGCCACAGCACGGCTCTTTGCCGCCCAAGGCTGGCAGGCGGTTCTGGCCGATTGGGATGCACCGGCCTTGCAGGCGGCCGCAGCGGAGCTGCCGGATGCGCTTGCCCTGGTTGCAGATGTGTCGGCGCCCGCCGCCGTCGCCAAGCTGGTTGCCGAGGTGATGGCCCAGACCGGCCGCATCGACGCGCTGGTCAACAATGCCGGCGTGGCAGAGTTCGGCCGCATCGAAGAGAGTGATTTTGCAACCTGGCGCCGGGTCATGGCGACCAATCTCGACGGTGTTTATCTGATGAGCCAGGCAGCACTGCCGGCGCTGACTGCGGCCAAGGGCGCCATCGTCAACATCGCGTCGATCTCGGGGCTGCGGGCGAGCACGCTGCGCGTGGCCTATGGCACCTCAAAGGCCGGGGTGATCCAGCTGACCCGCCAACAGGCCGTCGAGCTTGGCGAGCGCGGCATCCGGGCAAACTGCGTCTGCCCCGGCCCGGTCGACACCAAGCTGGCCCTGGCCGTGCACACGCCCGAAATCCGCGCCGCCTATCACGACGCCATCCCGCTCAACCGCTACGGCACCGAAGATGAAATCGCGCAGATGATCGTGTTTCTGTGCTCGGATGCCGCAAGCTATGTGACCGGACAGATCATCGCTGTGGATGGCGGGTTCGAGGCAACAGGGGTGGGTCTGCCCGCCCTCCGGGTCTGAAGCCGGCTAGAGGAACCGCGGCACGCGCGCCCGATAGGCCCGATATGCATCGCCATAGCGCGTCTCAAGCCAAGGCTCTTCCAACCAAGCCATCAGCGCATAGCTCATTGCCCAAAAAGCGAGCGCTGCGGCAACCGCCCAGGACGAGACGGCGAGCGCCCATCCTGCCAGGCCGAGCCAATGTGCCAGATAGGTCGGGTTGCGGCTGATCGCAAAGGCCCCCTCGATGCGCAGCCCTTCCGCCGCGCCAACCGAACCGCGCCAGCCCATGCCGGTGATGATCGCAGCACCGGCGCCAAAGCCGATCGCGGCCAGAGCGAGCCCAACAAGCTGGCGCCAAACCGGGGCCGGCTCGGTGACACAGGCAAAGACGCTGGCCGCCAGACAGGCCGCAATCATCAGCCGGTAAAGGCCCAGAAACAGACGGGCTTCCGCGCTGTCGGGACGGTCAGGCGGCCAGAACCGTTGGCCGCCC
>JBCDDO010000072.1:0-9406 GCA_039180245.1 Pseudomonadota bacterium
GCGCTGCTCTCTTATGTCGAGGCCTTTGCCGAGCTGGGCAAGTTCCTGCATGAGCCGGTGATCACCTATTCCTCGGGCATGCGCGCACGGCTGGCCTTTGGCGTCTCGATGGGGGTGGCCTTCGATTTTTACCTCGTCGATGAGGTCACCGCCGTGGGCGATGAGGATTTCCGCCGCAAATGCAAAGCCGTCTTCACGCAGCGGCTGACCAATTCCGACGTGATCATGGTTTCGCATTCGATGAACATGCTGCGCGATTATTGCAGCGCCGGCATCGTGCTGGAGGGCGGCCAAGCGGTCTATTACGAGGATCTGGAGGAGGCCATCGACCTGCATATGGCCAATATGACCGGCCAGGACGGCTGAGCGGCATGGCAGGCTGCCGTGACTGATCTGTTGAGCCGGCTTCGCGACCGGATGCCGGGGGCGGGGCTTGAGGGCTTTTTGCGCCATGTCTGGGCCTTGGGTGCCGCGGTTCATCCGCCGCCGGATGCGCCCACGCTTGCCATCGCGGGCGATCCGGATGCGTCGCCACCTGGTGCTGGGCAGTGGCAGGGCGCGTTGCGCGCCGGCGAGCGTCTGGCCCCGCATGCCCGCGATGTGATCGCCGCAGCACTTGCCGCCCATCCCGCCGCCGCGCGGGCCTATACCGACACCGTGCGGCTGGGCGATGACGGCCAGCCCGCCGAGGTTGAGCTCAAGCCAGCCCATGATGCGCTTTTCGATGCGGCCCGCCCCTATGCCGGCGAGCTGGCACTGCAGCGGGTCGGGGCGGCGCCGGGCGGGCCGGTTCTGCACATCCCCTACCCCGCGCTGCTCACGCCGCACCCGCCCGCCGAGGGATCGCTGGCCGTGCCGGAGCCTGCTCACTGGCCGCGCGTCTCGGTGATCATCCCCAGCCGCGATGCACCCGCGCTCATCCGCACCGTCCTTGCCGGGCTTTATGAGCGCACCGACTATCCGGGCTTGGAGGTGATCGTTTCGGACAATGGATCGACCGATGCCGCAACGCTCGCTGAATATGCGCGGCGCGGGGCGCAGGGCCTGCGGGTTCTACGCCACGAGGCACCGTTCAACTTCGCCGCCCAGGTCAATCGCGCTGCGGCGGCGGCAACCGGCGATGCGCTGCTCTTGCTCAACAATGATATCGAGATCCGCTCGGCCGGCTGGCTGCGCGAGATGGTGGCCTGTCTTGCCTGGCCGGGCACCGGCATTGTCGGCGCGCGGCTGCTCTTTCCCGATGGCCGGTTGCAACATGCCGGGGCGATCCTCGGCCTGGGGCAGGGCTATGCGGGGCATTGGTTTGCCGGCGCGCCGGCCGATACGCCGGGCCCGGTGCAGCGGCTGCACCATCGCGGCCGGCTGAGCGCTGTGACCGCGGCGGCGATGCTGATCGACCGGGCCTGTTGGGACAAAACCGGCGGGATGGATGCCGAGGCTTTCGCAATCGCCTATAATGATGTCGATTTTTGCCTGCGCGCAGGGGCGGCCGGGTTTGCGACCCTCTGGACGCCCTATGCCACGCTCATCCATCACGAAAGTGCAACGCGCCGGATTGCGAGTGCTGCCGACCGGGCCCGGTTTCGCCGCGAAAAGGCGGCGCTGCGGGCGCGCCATGGCACCGAGCGGCTGCACGATCCCGCCCTGTCGCCCTGGCTGAGCCGCGAGATCCTGCCCCGGCCCCGGCGTCTTACCACCCTGCCAGGCGCCCGGCTGGGATGGGCGGGGTGAGCACACGCGCCGCCTGGCGCCTGCGTCTGCGACGCGCCGGGCCCGAAGGCTGGGCGGCCCGCGCGCTCACCGGTCCAAGCGCGCCGACCGCCGATCTTTACATCGCCAATGCCTGCGCCGACTGGTTGGCGGATGGGCGGCTGACCCGCGTGGCGCCGACGGTGTTTGCCACCGACGCGGCCTATCTGATCCTGCGCCATGATGCCCGGCTGGCCCCGGGATTTTCGCGCAAGACGCTGGTCTATTTCATCGATGATGCGTGGGAGGCCGGGCCGCGCGACCCCTCCCTCTCACGCTTCGTGCGCAGCAAGCTGGCGATGGTCGAACGCCATGCCGCCCGGGTCTATATGCCGCGCGCCGATGCGGTGGTGGTGTCCTGCGCGGCGCTGCGCGGCGCGGCCGAGGCGCGGGCGCGGGGCCCGGTGCATGTGATCGACCCCTACTGGTCGGAACCGCTGGCGGATTTGGCGCATTTCGACCGGCCCGGCACCGACATCGCCTTTTTGGGCGCACAGCTGCACGACCAGGATCTGCGCTTTCTGTTGCCGGTGCTGGAGGCGGTGCTGAAGGCCCATGGCGACGTCACGCTGACCGTTTCGGCCGGGCATGCGCTGCCGCCCGCGCTGGCCGCCCATCCCCGGCTTCGGCGCATGGAGGGGCTGCGCTGGCATGCCTATCGCGCCGCGCTTCCGGCCCGGCGGTTTCACCTGGCGCTTTACCCGCTGCGCGCCACACCCTTCAATGCCGGGCGCTCGGCCAACAAGATCATCGAACATGCGGTTGTGGGCGCCGCGCCGCTCACCTCGCAGGGATGGCCGCCGGGCGAGGCCGCGGCCGCCACCGGCGCCGGGCTGTCGCTGCCCGAGGATCCGCGCAGCTGGGCTGCGGCCATCGAGACGCTTTTGGCCGACCGCCCGCGGATGCGCGCCCTGGCCGGTGCCGCCCGCGATCACGCAGCGGCCCTCAACCATCCCGATCCGCAGCGCGCGCTTTGGACCGCGCTTCTGCACCCGGGCCCGCCGACCGGTCCAAAAATCTCCACATAAGGCGCGCAGAAGATGGCACGTTACGCGAATCGAGGCAGTTTCAGGAAAAGAACATGAAGATACTAGTGACCGGCGGTGCGGGCTTTATCGGCTCGGCGGTCGTGCGGCAGGCAGTGGCCGACGGCCATGAGGTGATCAATCTCGACGCGCTGACCTATGCTGCAAGCCTCGACAATGTCGCCTCGGTCGCCGGATCGAACGCCTACAGCTTTGAGCAGGCCGATATCTGCGATCGCGACGCGCTCGACGGCATCTTTGCCCTGCACAAACCGTCCGCGGTGATGCATCTGGCCGCCGAAAGCCATGTCGACCGCTCGATCGACGGGCCCGATGATTTCATCAAGACCAACCTTCTGGGCACCTATCAGATGCTGGAGGCGGCCCGGGCCTATTGGTCGGGCCTGCGCGGGGTCGACAAGGCGCATTTCCGCTTCCACCACATCTCGACCGATGAGGTCTTCGGAACCCTGGGCGCGACCGGCAAATTCACCGAAACGACGCCCTATGCGCCGAACTCGCCCTATTCGGCCTCAAAGGCCGGCTCGGACCATCTGGTGCGCGCCTGGGGCGAGACCTATGGCATGCCGGTTCTGCTGACCAATTGTTCGAACAATTACGGCCCGTTCCATTTCCCCGAAAAGCTCATCCCGGTGGTGATCCTCAACGCGATGGCCGGGCGCGAGATCCCGGTCTATGGCACGGGCGAAAACATCCGCGACTGGCTGTTTGTCGAGGATCACGCCCAGGCGCTGCTCAGCGTGGTGGCCAAGGGCAAACCAGGCGAGACCTATAATATCGGCGGCAATGCCGAGGCGCGCAATATCGACATCGTCACCCAGATCTGCACGCTCTTGGATGAGTTTCGCCCCAAGGCCGCGCCGCATGCGCAACTGATCCGCTTTGTGACCGACCGACCGGGCCATGATTTTCGCTATGCCATCGATGCCACGAAGATCAAGCGCGAGCTGGGCTGGGAGCCATCGGTGACCCTGGAGGAAGGGCTGCGCCGCACGGTGCGCTGGTATCTCGACAATGGCGCCTGGTGGCAGGCCATTCAGGCGCGCGGCACGACCGGCGCCCGCCTGGGTCTGGGATCGGCGGCGGGCGGCGCTGCGCTGGCAGCTGAGGAGACCACGCAATGACCTATGGTGACAACAGCACCGGGCGGCGGGGGATCATCCTGGCCGGCGGGTCGGGCACGCGGCTTTACCCGATCACCCATTCGGTGTCCAAGCAGCTTCTGCCGCTTTATGACAAGCCCATGGTCTATTACCCGCTCTCGGTGCTGATGCTGGCCGGGCTGCGCGAGGTTGCGATCATCACCACGCCCCATGACGGCCCGCAATTCGAACGCCTGCTGGGCTCGGGCGCGCAATGGGGCATGTCGTTTTCCTATATCCCGCAGGAAAGCCCCGACGGGCTGGCCCAGGCCTATCTTTTGGCCGAGGAGTTTCTGGCCGGCGCGGGCTCGATCATGGTGCTGGGCGACAATGTGTTTTACGGCCACGGCCTGCCCAATCTGCTGTCTGAGGCGGCCGCGCAGGCCACGGGCGGCACGGTCTTCGGCTATCAGGTCGCCGATCCCGAGCGCTACGGCGTGGTGGAGTTCGATGCCGCGCGCAATGCCGTGTCGATCGAGGAAAAGCCCAAACAGCCGAAATCGGATTTTGCGGTGACCGGGCTTTACGTGCTCGACGGTCGGGCGCCGGCACTGGCGCGCGAGGTCGCGCCCTCGGACCGTGGCGAGCTGGAGATCACGTCGCTGCTCAACATATATCTTGAGGAAGGCTCGCTCACCGTCAAGGAGATGGGCCGCGGCTATGCCTGGCTCGACACCGGCACCCATGACAGCCTGCTCGACGCGTCGAATTTCGTGCGCACCATCGAGCGGCGCCAGAACCTGATCGTCGGCTGCCCAGAAGAGATTGCCTTCCATCAGGGCTGGATCGATGCCGATGCGTTGCGCGAGCTGGCAAAGCCCTATCTCAAGACCACTTACGGCAAATACCTCATGCGGGTGGCCGAGCAGGCTTGATCCACTCCGCCCAGGCGCCTAGGCTCGCGGCCGAGGGATAAGGCGGGCGCCTCGCGCGACCCGCCAGGGCCGGCGCGGTCCTGCGTGAAACGACCAACACAGCTGGGCAGATGAAACGCCTCGCCGCCTTTATGACCTATTACATGCGGCGCCCAGCGATCATGCGGCAGCATCTGGGCGATGCGGCGCGCACTCTGTCCGATCGCGGGGTAAAATCGCTTCTGGCCGATGTCCGCTCGGTCTCGCGCAAGATTGCCGAAGACCGCCGCCTGCAGCAGGTGGCCGCGGCGCATCCGGCCTTGCGGGTGCCGGCGCGGCCGGCGCAACGCCCGCCCGGCGGCACGATCCTGGTGGTTGTGCATGACATGGCGCTGGGCGGCGCCCAACAGGTGGCGCAGAGCTTTGCGGCCTGGCTGGCGCGCCAGGGGCGCCACGACGTGCGGATCGTTGCCATGCGCGACGGGCCGTTTCGCGCCCATTTCGAAGCGGTGGCCCCGGTCTTTTGCATCGCGGATCATGAGATCGAGGGCCCGCTTGCGGTCACCGAGGCGCTGGCCGCTTGGGCCGGGCCCGAGATGCGCGCCATTTTGGTGAACTCGGTCGCCTCTGGGCGGTTCTTCGACTATTGGCCGGCGGCGACGCCCGCGGTGGCCTTTGTGCATGAGATGCCGCGCATTCTGGCCCGGCATGAGGCGGGGTTTGCCCAGATCGCACAGCGCGCCGGCCGGGTGCTGGGTGGCAGTGCCGCGGTGCGCGACACGCTGGCCGGGCGGCCGGGTCTGCCGCCGCTCTCGCAGCTCTACCCGTTTGTGGAGGATGAGGCGGCCCATCCTCATGCCATGGCCGAGCCCAACGCGTCAGCCCAACCCAACGCCGGGCCCAACGCCGGGCCCAATGTGGTGGCCGAGCCCGACCCACCGGCCCAACCCGACCCACCGGTCCAGCCTCATGCCTCGGCACGACGACAGGCGGCGCGGGCGGCGCTGCAGGCGGGTCCGAACGAGATCCTCATCTGCGGCTGCGGCGTGTTGCATTGGCGCAAGGCCCCCAAGCGGTTCATCGATGTGGCACAGCGGGCCCTGGCGCGCAGCACCCCGCCCGGGGCGAAGCTGCGCTTTGTCTGGATCGGCGGCGGGCCGGATCTGGATGCCTGCCGCCGGCTGGTGCGCCGCAAGGGGATGGAGCCGCATGTGCGCTTCACCGGCTACCGTGCCGATGCCACCGAGCTGTTGCGGGCGGCCGACATCTTTTTGCTGCCCTCGGTCGAAGATGCGTTTCCGTTGGTTGCCATGCATGCGGCACTCGCCCAGGCGCCGATCCTGTGTTTTGAGGGCGCCGGCGGCACGCCCGAGCTGGTGCGCCGCGGATGTGGCGCCATCCTGCCCAATGGCGATGTGACGGCGATGGCCGATGCCGTCTGCGCCTATGCTGCCGACCCCGCGCGGCGCGCGCGCGAAGGCGCAATCGGCCGCCAGATCGTCGCGCAGGAATTCACCGTCTCGGCGCTGGGGCCGGTGCTGCTGGGCCATCTCCTCTCGGTCGCGGCGCGCCCCGATGCCCAGGCGGCAGCGGCCCCGCACCCCGCCGCCGTCCAGCGTATCGCGGGATGAAACCAGTGCCTGCGGCGGCGGCCCGACCGCGCCTTTTGCTGATCGTCCATCAGTTCTTTCCGCAGTTTCACAGCGGCACCGAAACCCTGTGCGAGCGCTGTGCGCGGCGCTATGTCGAGATGGGCTATGCGGTCGACATCGTCACCTCGATCATTGTCGATGCCGAGGTTCTGCCGCCGCTTCTGGCCAGCGATGTGCTGGATGCCGAGGCACGGGCGGTCTTGGAGACCGAGGATCCGCCACTGACCCGGCCGGTCTGCTACAGCTACGCACCGCATATCGCCGTGCATGCCTTCACCCACAGCCACGATCCGCGGCACGGGCGCCCGCGCTTCGGCCGTGAGGTGACCGAGCCCGCGATCGAGGCGCTGCTGGCCCGTCTGAGCGCAGCCCAGCCCTATGACCGGGCGGTGGTCTTTCACCTCCTGCACATGCCGCTGGCCGGGCTTTCCACGCTGGCCGCACAGGGCGTGCCCATCAGCTTTGTGGCCACAGATTTCTTTGCCATCTGCCCGATCGGCAGCCAGCAATACGAAGACGGCCGACTGTGCCGCGGTCCGGGGCGAATGTCGCTGGCCTGTGTGCAGCATCTGGCCACGGGCCAGGAGGGCTGGCTCAATCTGGTCCGGCGGATCAATCCGGGGTTCTTGCTCTCATTTTACCTTTGGGCCTATTGGCGCCTGGGGCCCTGGCCGCGCCTGGCCGTGCATCCCTGGCAGAACCTTTACTTTCTGCTCGAACGCAACCGCGCCTCGCGGGCCTTTCTGGGCAGCTGCGATGTGGTGATCGCCCCAACCTCGCGCGTGGTGGAAAGCCTGGTTGCAACCGGCCTGCCGGCGCGGCGCATCCGCCGCTTGCCCTATGGCATGCCGCCGCCGGCGCGGGCGCCTGCACCCAACCGGTTGACGGGGTCGGCCCTGCGCCTGTGCTATGCCGGGCAGATCAACGCCCGCAAGGGGCTGCATGTGCTGCTCGATGCGCTGGCAAAGCTGCCCAAGGATCTCGACTGGCAGCTCGATGTGTGGGGCGATGTCGCGCAGGGCGGGGTCTATGCGGCGGCCCAGGCGGCCCGGGTGCCGGAATTCGGCGGTCGGGTGCGGCTCTGCGGGACTTTTGAGAGCTACCGCATCCATGAGGTGCTGTCGGGCTATGATTATGTGCTCCTGCCCTCGACATGGAGCGAGAACCTGCCGCGTGTTCTGCTCTCGGCCTTGCAGATCGGCATGCCGGTGATCGTGTCCGATGCCCGCGGTCTGCTCGATGCCTTTCCCGGCGGCGAAGTCTATGGCCGCAGCTTTGCGATGAACGATGCCGCGGATCTGGCCCGGGTGCTGGAAGAGGAAATGCGCAGCCGACCGGCCTATGACCCCGCCACAGCCCCGCATGTGCCCAGCGTGGAGGAGTTCGCCGAGGCGCTGCTGGGGCGCTGAGCCGGTCAGAAAGCGCGGAAGGTCAGCGTGGTCAGCGACCGGTCGATGCCCGGCACGGTGGCAATGTTGTCATTGATCCATTTGCCGATATCGATCTCGGTTTCGAGATAGATCTTCATCAGCAGGTCGTACTCGCCGCTGGTCGAATAAAGCTCCGAGACGATCTCGCGGCGATAGATCTCATCGGCCACCTCATAGGTCTTGCCGGGCTGACAGCGAAGCTGGACAAAGATGCAGTTCATCGGGCGCCCCCTGCTGGGAAGGCCCAAGCCTGACCCCGGGGCCCGGCAGCGTCAAGCCCGACCCCTGCTGCGCGCAGTTGCATTCGTGGGCGGTGCGCGTAGGAGTGGAGGCCAGGAGGAAGCGCCGATGCTGAAGACCCGCGTGATCCCCTGTCTCGACGTCAAGGATGGGCGCGTCGTGAAGGGCATCAATTTCATCGATCTCGTCGATGCCGGCGATCCGGTCGAGGCCGCGCATGCCTATGACGCTGCCGGGGCGGATGAGCTGTGCTTTCTCGACATTGCCGCAACCCAGGAAAACCGCGGCACGATGTTCGATGTGGTGCGTCGCACCGCCGAGCGCTGCTTTATGCCGCTCACCGTGGGCGGCGGGGTGCGCAGCCCCGAGGATGTGCGCGCGCTCTTGCTCTGCGGGGCCGACAAGGTGAGCTTTAACTCCGCCGCAGTGGCCGACCCGGAGGTGGTGGCGCGGGCGGCTGAGGCGTTTGGGCGGCAATGCATCGTGGTGGCGATCGATGCGCGGCGCGAGGGCGCGGGCTGGCGCATCCACACCCATGGCGGCACCCGGCCCACCGGCATCGACGCGCTGGCCTTTGCGCGCGAGATGGCCGCCAAGGGGGCGGGCGAGATCCTGCTGACCAGCATGGACCGCGACGGCACGCGGCAGGGCTTCGATCTGGAGCTGACCCGCCGCATTGCCGATGCGGTGACGATCCCGGTGATCGCCTCGGGCGGGGTCGGCACGCTCGGTCATCTGGTCGAGGGGGTGCGAGAGGGCGGTGCGTCGGCGGTGCTGGCCGCCTCGATCTTCCATTTCGGCGAGCATTCGATTGCCGATGCCAAGGCGCATATGAAGGCGGCCGGCATTCCGGTGCGGCTGGTATGAGCGGCGCCGTGGCACACGGGGGGGCGGCCCTTGGGGGCATCGAGCCCCCGCGGCCCGCCTGGGCGCTCAGCCCGGCCCGGGGGCTGCCGGCCGGATGCGGGAGGGCGCAGCGGTGACGGTGCTGGAGCGGCTTGCCCAGACCATCGACGCGCGGCGCGGGGCGGATCCGGAAAGCTCGCACACCGCGAAGATGCTGTCACGCGGGCCGCTGAAATGCGCCGAAAAGTTCGGCGAGGAAGCCGTCGAGGCGATCATTGCCGCGGCGGCGAATGATCGGGCGGGGCTGACCGCCGAGGCCGCCGATGTGCTCTACCATCTTCTGGTCATGCTCGCGGCCCGCGATGTGAGCCTGGCCGATGTGCTCACTGAGCTTGAGCGGCGCGAGGGTGTGTCGGGCGTGGCGGAGAAGGCCGCGCGGCCGGCCAC
>JBCDDO010000073.1:0-9397 GCA_039180245.1 Pseudomonadota bacterium
CGGGCAGTTTGCGGGCGGTCTGAAACAGGGTGTCGTCCAGATCCGTCAACACCACCAGCCTCATGGCGCGATCTCAGCGTTTGCATCGGCGTGTATCCCTGCCAAAGCCCCCGCCTCGCCTGCGTCATCGGCGAAAACCGGGGTCAAGGGCCGGGCAGTGCGGATCGCCGGGGGCAGGTCAGCATGGGCGAAAACCTCACGGCCGACCACCAGATCGGCTTTGAACGTTGCGATCAGATGCGGATCGAGCGCACTCACCGCCGTGTCGCAGCAAAGCACCACTCGCTGCGTAGGCGATGGCACGACATTGTAGAGGTAGTTTGCGATCCCAATCCCTTCATGATCGCGAAAGGTCAGCTTGCTCCGGATCGCATGGCCCGGCAGAACCGGCGAGCGGGTGGTGGATGAAAAGGTCACGTTATGCCCGGCCGCCGCCAGCCCCTCGGCCAGCAAGAAGGGCTCCCAGACATGCTCGCCGGTGCCCAGCACGTGAACCGGGCCGGCATGTCCGGCCAGCGCCTCCAGCACCGCCCGGGCCGGAACCGAGAGCCGTTGCGCATAACCCAGCCGCCCGTCTTGGGCGCGCCGGAGCGGCGGCACGCCATGCTCTCGCGGCAGATCCGCATCGGGCAGGTCGCGGGCAGGCGCATCCGGATCTGCGGTCCATCGATAGGCGCCGCGCAGCAATGCGTGCCGGGCGGTTGCCAGGGGCGCCGCATCGAGCGTGCCGCGCGGCGGGTGCATGCCGGCCGCGTCGGGGTCGCTCCAATCGGTCAGGACGGCGGTGACCAGATGGCTGAGGCGGGGCAGACCGGCGCCGCGCAGACCGGCGCCGCGCAGACTGGCAGCGAGATTGGCAAAGGTCGCGCCGCTTGAGGCCTCGTCATCGACCATCACCAGGCTGCGCGTCGCGGCCAGCATCTCGCGCAGGGCCGGGTCCGCTGGCTGGTGCACCAGATGGCCCGAGGCATGGCTGTGATCCTCGGTAAACCGCGCAAAGATCGGGCCCAGACGATGGCGCGTGGTGGCAAGATACACCACATCGCGGCGTCCGGTGCGGGCGAGATAGGCGTCATGCACGCCGGCGCCCAGCCCGACAGCGGTTTCGGCCATGCCGGTGATGAGCACCGGCCCGGGCAGATCGGCGGCGATCTGGTCGGCCAAGGCCGTGAAGGCCTGGCGCATCCGCGCCGGTGCCACGGGGATATGGCGGCCCAGCACGCGGGAGACGAAAAGAAAGGCGCGCCGCGGATTGATCCGCTCGGCAAACCCGAAGAGCGCCTCGGTCGTCAGACCCTGGGGCAGGCGATTGTCCAGGATTTCCACGTCAAGCCGGCCCGTTTCAAGCCGGCACGACCGGTGCCGAGAGCCGGACGCAGGTGCGGCCTGGCTCATCGCAGCCGCAGACCGCGCGTCGAGGCACCCGGAATGCCTACAGCCCTGCGCCAGCGACCTGTTTTCACCGCCAGATGCCCTCTCCTTGCGGCTTTTTCCGCCGAACCCCCCCGCAGTCATATTGAAGGGAAAGCCCGGCGTCACTATAGTCTGCGCGATTTCGGCGCAGATTTTGCTCGTCAGATGCGCAGCTTTGTTGCGTTGGCAGCAGGTGGACGGGCCGTTTCCAGAGCGCCTGGGCGCTCTGTGCTCGATCGGCGCTTTCGGGCGCCTTGCACTAGACCGGAAGGAAGGCGACACCCATGGCGATCTCGCTGTCGAAGGGCCAGACGATCAGTCTCGAAAAGAAATCGGGTGGAGGGATCGAAAAGCTGCATATGGGCCTTGGCTGGGACCCGGTTAAACCCAAAGGGTTCATGGGGCGGCTTCTGGGCGGCGGCGGCGATATCGATCTGGATGCCTCCTGCATCGTTTTTGATGCCAACAAGCAGTCGCTTGATGTGGTCTGGTTTCGCCAGCTGCGCTCCAAGGACGGCTCGATCGTGCATACGGGCGACAATCTCACTGGGGCCGGCGATGGCGATGATGAAGTGATCAAGGTCGATGTGACCCGGCTGCCGAGCGAAGCGCAGCATTTGGTCTTCTTGGTCAATTCCTTCCGCGGCCAGACCTTCGATGAGGTCGAGAACGCCTTTTGCCGCGTCCTCGATGACAGCGCCAATGCCGAGCTCGCGCGCTACACCCTTGCCGAGCAGGGGCGCCACACCGGTGTGGTGATGGGCGTGCTGAGCCGCGGAAGCGCGGGCTGGACCTTCAAGGCGGTGGGCGAGCCGGCCGAGGGGCGCAGCGCGCAGGACATGGTCGGCGCGGCCCAACGCCACATTTAAGCCATGAGCTCGGGCTAGGCGGCACGCATAAGGCGGCCTGCCATTGGACTGGTCAATGAGCCGCGTGAGAAGGTCAGGGAGGGATCGATGGCAACCCAGCTGACGGAGGGCGCCAACGCGCCATTGCCGAGCGATGAGATCTCGCTTGAGGTGAGCTGGGAAGGCTCGGGCAGCATTCCCACCATCGATGTCAGCGCCTTTGCCCTGAAAGCCGATGGCAAGGTCCGCGGCGATGCCGACATGATCTTTTTCAACCAGCCTGAGCATTCGGGCGGTGCGGTGCGGCTCTCCAAAGCCGGAAATGGCTCGAAATTCGATCTGCGCATGCCCGGTATTCCCGCTGAACTTGAAAAGATCGCCGTCACCGCGACCATCGACGGCAGCGCGAATTTCGGGGCGCTGCAGACCGCAAAGATCGTCATCCGCGACGGCAGCGGCAGCGAGGCGATCCGCTTTGACATGAAGCTGTCCGGGCGGTCGGAAGCGGCGCTCATTCTGGGCGAAGTCTACCGCCGGCAGGGTGCTTGGAAATTCCGCGCCGTGGGGCAGGGCTTCAATGGCGGGCTTCAGCCTTTGGCCGAGCATTTCGGGGTCGATGTGGCGGGCGAGCCGGAACCGGCCGCGCCGCCACCCTCCGCGCCGCCGTCCGCGCCTCCGCCGAAACCGGCGACACCGCCCCCCTCAACGGTCAACCTGTCGAAAATCTCGCTGAGCAAGGACAAGCCCACCGTCAGCCTCAAAAAAGGCGCAAGCGGCAGTTTGGGCATGATCACCATCAACCTGAACTGGAACCAGGGCGAGCCGAAAAAGGCCGGGCTTTTCGGGCTCGGCAAGCCCAAGGGCATCGATCTCGACCTTTGTGCGCTTTACCGGCTTTCCGATGGCCGTGCCTTCGGGGTGCAGGCGCTGGGCAATAATTTCGGCTCGTACAACTCCGCGCCCTGGATCGAACTGGCCGGCGACGACCGCACCGGCGCGGTCACGGATGGCGAGTGGATGCGGGTGAATGGCGATCAGTGGGACAAGATCGGCCGCGTGCTGGTGTATGCGATGATCTATGAGGGTGTGCCGAACTGGTCGTCGACCGATGGCGTGGTCACGCTCTACACACCGGGCAATCCGGATATCGAGGTGCGCATGGAGGGCACGTCGAACGAACGGATCTGTGCCGTGGCGCTGCTTGAAAACGTGGGCGGCGAACTCAAGGTTACACGCGAAAACCGCTACTTCCCGAACGCGCCGGAGATGGACCGCGCCTTCGGCTTTGGTCTCAACTGGACGTCTGGTCGCAAATAGCGCGTGGCCGACCCGTCGCGCCACCGGCGCGCTGCACCGCAACGAGAGGAGAGAGAATGCTCAGCTGGCTCAAGGAAAACACCGCCAAAGCCCGTCAGGCCTTGGCCGACAATGTCGCCCAGTATCGCAATCGCGACTTCATGGAAGCGGTGGTGGCCGGCTGCGCGATCGTGGCTGCCGCCGACGGCTCGGTCACATCGGATGAAAAGCAAAAGATGATGGGCTTCATCCAGACCTCGGATGAGCTCAAAGTCTTTAAGACCGACGATGTCATCAAGGCCTTCAACGACATCATCGGCAAGTTCGACTTCGACGTGACCATCGGCCGTGGCGAAGCGCTCAAGAAGATCGCCAAGATCAAGTCCAAGGAAGGGGCCGGCCAGCTTCTGGTCCGCGTCTGCTGTGCCATCGGGGCGGCTGACGGCGATTTTGACGATGATGAAAAGCGGGCAGTGGCCGAGATCTGCCGCGAGCTGGGTCTGAACCCGGCCGATTTCGACCTCGCGTAACGACATTCTCCGCGGCCCGGCTCTGCGGGCAGAACCCAAAAGCCGGGCCAGGGAGGCCAATACGCTGTGGAAATCGCAGGCTACGACCTCGCCGTTCTTTCGATCGGCGCGCTGATTGCAGGCATCTGGTTGCTGGTGCTTGCCGGCGATTGGGCGGTCGGGGCGGCCGTCGTCATCGCGCGCCGCGCCCAACTGTCCAAGATGTTCATCGGTGCGACGATCATTGCCTTTGGCACCTCGGTGCCCGAGCTCTTCACATCGGTCAATGCCAACCTGTCGGGCTTTCCCGGCATCAGCCTTGGCAATGTCGTGGGCTCGAACATCGCCAATGTGCTGCTGGTGATCGGCGTGGCGGCGATCTTCTACACCATGTCCACCCGGCGCGAGGAGGTGCAGACCGACCTTGCGATGATGCTTGTGGCCACGGTGATCCTGATCGGCGGCATGCTGTTTGGCATCTTCTCCACCGCGATGGGCCTTGCCATGGTCGCGCTGCTGATCGTCTACATCATCTATCAGTATCGCACCGACAGCATCGACACCTCGGAGGTGGACGAGATCGAGGAGGAGGAGATGAGCATGGGCCGCGCCTGGGGCCTGCTCGTCGGCGGCCTCATCGGGCTGTCCATCGGCTCGGAGATCCTCGTGGCCGGGGCGGTGACAATGGGCCGGGTGGCCGGCGTGCCAGAGGCTGTGATCGGCATGACTGTGGTCGCCTTCGGCACCTCGCTGCCCGAGCTGTCCGCTGCCATCACCGCCGCGCTCAAGCGCGAAACCTCGCTCATTTTCGGCAATATCATCGGCTCGAACACCTTCAACATTCTCTCGATCGTCGGCATCACCGCCATCGTCAAGCCGCTGGAGGTCGAGAGCGTGCTGGTCGGCTTCGATATGTGGTTCATGGCGGGCGTTTCGCTGGTCTTTGCGATCTGGCTGATGGCGAACGCCAAGATCACGCGGCCCATAGGGGTAGGCATTTTCGTCTGTTATCTTGCTTTCCTGGGCTATCAGTACCGCGATGTGATCGTGGGCTAACCGGCGTTGGGTGGGCGCGGCCGACCCGGCGATGCGTGACAACGACAGGAGGCCATAATGGCAATCAGTCTTTCCAAAGGCGGCAACATTTCGCTGAGCAAGACCGATCCTTCGCTGGTGCGGATGGTCGTTGGGCTGGGATGGGATGAACGACAGACCGACGGGGCGGAGTTCGATCTCGACGCGTCGGCCTTCATGCTGGGCGAAAGCGGCAAATGCCGCAACGACAGCGATTTTATCTTCTACAACAACATGAAATCCTCGGAAGGCGCGGTTAGCCATACCGGCGACAACCGCACCGGCGAGGGCGAGGGCGATGACGAGCAGATCAAGGTCGATCTGTCGAAAATGCCCACCGATGTGCACAAGATCGCGGTGACGGTGACCATCCATGACGCCGAGGCGCGCAAGCAAAGCTTCGGCCAGGTGGCCAATGCCTTCATCCGGATTGTGAACGAAGACAGCGGCGCAGAAGTCGTGCGCTACGATCTTTCCGAAGATTACTCGACCGAGACCGCAATGGTCTTTGGCGAGCTCTACCGGCATAGCGGCGAATGGAAGTTCAAAGCCGTGGGGCAGGGCTATGCCGGGGGCCTGGGCGCGATGGCCGCGCAATTCGGGCTCAACGCCTCCTAACACGACCTTTTAAGAAGGAGACTGACTATGGCTGTATCGCTGTCCAAGGGCGGGAATGTCTCGCTGTCGAAAGAAGCGCCGGGCCTGAAGGCGATCACCGTCGGCCTGGGTTGGGACACCCGCGCCACGGATGGCGCGGATTTCGACCTCGACGCCTCGCTCTTCATCACCGCCGATACCGGCAAGGTGCGCTCGGACGCCGATTTTATCTTCTACAACAACGTGAAATCGGCCGACGGCTCGGTCGAGCATATGGGCGACAACCGCACCGGCGAAGGCGAGGGCGATGACGAGCAGGTCAAGATCGCGCTCGACAAGGTTGCGACCGATGTCAAGAAACTGGTCTTTGCGGTCACCATCCACGAAGCCGACAGCCGGAACCAGAATTTCGGCATGGTCCAGAACGCCTTCATCCGGGTTGTGAACCAGGCCGGCGAGGTCGAGATCGCGCGCTATGACCTCTCGGAAGATTTCTCGACCGAAACCGCGCTGATCTTCGGCGAGGTTTACCGCCACAACGATGAGTGGAAGTTCAAGGCCGTGGGCCAGGGCTTTGCCGGCGGGCTCGGCGCGCTGGCGCGTGAGCATGGCGTGAACATCTGAACATGCTGGCCGGGGGCGGGGGCTCTCGGCCATCCCGCCGCCACATTCTTCGTGATGGTCGGGCTGTTTCCGCTCCGCGGCGCGCTCTGGCATGCGGCGGGGCGCACAGGCTGGCGGAGAGGGTGCGATGCGACGGTTGCCGGTTTACTTGCTGATCGACACCTCCGGCTCGATGCGGGGCGAGCCCATCGAAGCGGTCAACACCGGGCTTTTGTCCATGGTTGCAGCGCTGCGCCAGGACCCGCACGCGCTGGAAACGGTGCATCTGGCGATCCTGACCTTCGATCGCGAAGCCAAGGTGGTGGCCGAGCTTACCCCGCTTGACGTTTTCAACCCGCCACGGCTGGAGACGCCGCAATCGGGGCCCACCCATCTGGGCGAGGCGCTCGCGATCCTGGTCGAGCGGGTGCCAGAGGATGTCCGCCGCCGGTCCGAGGGCGAAAAGGGCGATTGGGCGCCGCTGCTTTTTGTGATGACCGACGGCAAGCCCTCGGATCTGCAGCTTTTTGATCAGAATGTGCCGAAGATCCGGGCGCTTGGCTTTGGCAATATCGTCGGTTGCGCTGCTGGGCCAAAGGCCGAACGGGCTGCGCTCGACCGGTTTTGCGATCATGTCGCAGCGCTCGACACGCTCGACAGCGCGGGCTTTGCCCAATTTTTCAAATGGGTCTCGGAAGCGATCTCTGGCGGCAGCCGCGACCCTGGCGCCAGCACCACCGAGCTGCCGCCACCCCCCGGCGAGATCAAGCTCAACCTCTGAGGGAGGCGCAGATGCGCAAGCTGCCGGTCTTCTTTGTCATCGATGTGTCGGAATCCATGGCCGGCCCCCAGCATGCGGCCGTGGCCGAGGGGTTGAGCGAGATCCTGCGCACCTTGCGCACAGACCCGCAGGCCTTGGACAGCGTCTGGCTCTCGATCATCGTCTTCGCCGGCAAGGCGAAGGTTCTGACGCCGATGGTCGAGCTGATGCGGTTTTTCCCGCCCGAATTGCCGGTCGGGGGCGGCACGGCCCTCGGTCCCGCGCTTGAACTCTTGATGGGCGAGATCGACGCGAACGTGACCCGCGGCTCGGCCAATCGCAAGGGCGATTGGAAGCCGTTGGTCTTCCTGATGACCGATGGGCATCCGACCGACGATCCCGGCCGGGAGATTTCGCGCTGGCAGGCCGAGTATGCGCGCCGGGCGCAGATCGTGGCGATTTCGGTGGGCGGCGGCGCCGATCACGCCACATTGCGGCGGCTGACCGATGACATCGTGGTGCTCTCGGACGCCTCGCCGGCCTCGATCGGCCGCTTTGTGAAATGGATGAGCCAGTCGATTGCGGCCGAAAGCGCCTCGATGCAACCCGGCAGCGGGCGCGGCGGCGGCATCAGCCTGGAAAAAGGTCTTCCCGACGGCGCCGAGAAACTGGCCGAGGGCATGCCGCAAGGTCGGTTGGACGACCGGCTTGCCGTGTTCATCGGCCGCTGCCAGCACACCGAGGCGCCCTATCTGCTGCGTTATGAGAAAGCCCCGTCCGGCAGTCTGCCCGGCCGACCCGGCGCGCGCTATGTGCTGCGCCAGACCCTGCCGCTGAAGATGAGCTATTTCGAGCTCACCGAAGATGGCGCGCCCAAAACGCCCATCGCAACCAGCGAACTTGCCGGTCTTCCAGGTTGCCCGCATTGCGGCTCGCCGATCGGGCTGGTGGGCTGCGGCGCCTGTGGCGGGGTGCATTGCATCGATGGGCCGGGCCTGGCCATCTGCCCCTGGTGCGGTGTGCAGTCGAACTATGTGGAAGCCGCCGAAGGCACGCGCATTGAAATCGGCCGGGGCGCCGGGTGACGCGCCTGGGGCGCTTGGCGCAATGACCGCCCCCCGGCAGCTGCGCGGCCAGATTGCCTATGCCGCGCGGGTCGGCCAGCCTTACGATGCGCTGATCGAGGCTGAGCCCGGTTTTGTCGCCGCCACAGCCGATGGGCATGTCGGCAGCGGCCTGGTGTTCGAGCCGGCCGCGCTGCGCCTGCACGGCACGCCGGTGGCCGACGGGTATTTCACCTTGCGCATTCAAGGCATCTGTGCGGATGGCGCGGCGGCCGAGCTTACGCTTGATCTGCCGATCAGCCCGGATCCCTGGGCACTGTGGCAGGACATCCCGTCGGATCAGGACGCCCCCTTCGCCCGGCCGGACACGGCGTTCGGTGCGCTTACCGGGCTGGCCGATGCCCGCATGGCCAGCCGCCGGGGGCGCAAGCATGCGCATGCAGGGGCGCATCGAGAGGATGCCACGGGCATCGCACAGGCCGGCCGCTGGACCTTGGCGGCCGTGGCCGACGGCGCCGGCAGCGCAGAGCTGTCGCGCGAGGGCGCCCGTGTGGCGGTGGAGGCGGCGCTCGACGCGATGCGCGCGGGGATCGAGCAGGCGCATGACCCCGCCGATTGGCTGGTCGCGGCGCTGGGTGTGGCCGCCGCAGCCCTGGGCGATTTGGCCCAGCGCGAGGCCCGCCCGGTGGAGAATTTTGCAACCACGCTGATGCTGGGGGCGCTCTGCCCGCCGCCCAAAGCTGCATCCAAGACCTCCGCCTCGGCACCCGGCCAGGGCGACGCGGGGTGGCAAGCTGGCTGCATCGCCGTCGGCGACG
This sequence comes from Pseudomonadota bacterium, assembly GCA_039180245.1. Taxonomy (GTDB): domain Bacteria; phylum Pseudomonadota; class Alphaproteobacteria; order Rhodobacterales; family Rhodobacteraceae; genus J013. Next base: position 8,983 of record JBCDDO010000073.1, read on the forward strand.
GTCTGGCCGCGATTTGGGATGGCGAGGGCGTGCTGGCGATGATGGAGGCCGATGGCGGCGAGTTTGCCGGACAGACGCGGTTTCTCTCGCCCCAGGCCGCGGCCGAGGCCCGCGCGCGCCTTGCAACCCTGCCGGGCCTCTCGGGGTTTTGTCTGATGACCGATGGGGTGTCGGACGCGCAGTTTCCGGCCCCGGTCGATGAAGGCGACCCGGCGCACTGGCGCAGGCTCTGGACAGAGATCGGCGGGCTTGACGCGGCGGCGCTGTGCGACTGGCTCAGTTTTCGGGTGCAGGGCGAGCATGACGACCGCTCGATCGTCATTCTCTCGCCGCCCGCCCCACTACTTGGGGCCACCCCGCCATCGGAGGGCGCGCAATGATCCGCCAGAAAACCGATCGCGGCGAGGCGGTGGAG
>JBCDDO010000074.1:0-9306 GCA_039180245.1 Pseudomonadota bacterium
ATCATCGGGATCGTCAGCACACCAGTGGACAGGACGTTGACCACGGGACCGCCAGTGATGGTGCCGAACATGGCGGAGCTGACAATGGCCGCATGCGCCGGGCCGCCGCGCAGCTTACGGGTCCAGCGGAATGCCAGCTTGATCAGCGTTTGCCCGCCCGCTGATTTCCCGAACAGGGCACCCAAAATGATATAGGGGAAGACGACATTCATGATCACATTCATGAAGCGCCCCAAAATGCCGGAGGCGTTGTTGACTAGCGCGTCGTGCACATTGGGCACGCCGTCAAGGAACGTCCGAGGTTCGCCCCCCAGCTTGGTCATCAGGTATTTGTTGATGTCGTCTGGGCCGTGGAAATACCAGACCATCACGGTCGCGACGGTGTAGCTGGCCACCAGGATCGAGACCAGCACCAGCGGCAACCCCCAGACCTTGACATTATAGCCCAGAAAGATCGCCAGGGCTGCGCCGACAATGGCAAAAAGCCACATGCCGGTGGTGTTGAGGCATTTGGGATCTTCGACGCTGTCGGGCACTGGCAGGCCGTAGAGCTCGGCGAACTCGCGCTCCTCGGCCAGGCTCTTGGCGATCAGCTCGGCCCGCTCGCCGGTGATCTGGTCGATCAGGCAAACCGCCTCGATCTCGATCAGATAGGTTGCCGACAGCGTCACCGCCATCACCACCAGGGCGATGTCCATCACCAGGCCCAGGCCGCGGCGGGCCGGCGTTCGCTGTGCCCATGTGCGCCAGATCGAGTGCTTCAGCGCGACAACGGTCATCATCAGCGCAAAGACCAGCGGATAGAAGGTCTCGTAGGAGAATTTGCGCACCCGAAAGCCGGCATCGCCGGTCAGCGCGCGGGCCGCTTCGTCAAGCCCCGGGATGCCGGGGATCGCATTGATCAGCCCAACCAGCACCAGCAGAAATGCCAGCCAATAGGCAAGCTTCTCGCCGCGTGAGAGGTTTCGCGGCGCAACGTCGCTGCTGGATATGTCTGACATGGCGTGGATCCCCGCCCGCAGAGCCGCGGGCCTCGCGCCGGCGGGCAGGTCGCAACCCGCCCGCTTGGGCCGATCTGCCGCAGCGCCTTTGGTTTAGGGCTTGGCGCAATCGGGAATGGTGTAGCCCGCTTCCTCCCAGGCGGCGACCGCACCGGGGTGGTAGGGAACCTCTAGCAGCCCGCACATCCCCGATTCCGGCACCGAGGTGACGCCCAGCGAGATGTGGCGCAGCCGCGGCTGTTTGGCTTTGAGATCCTCCAGCGAGGCGATGAAGGCCGCCGTCAGCGCCTTGGCGGTCTCAAAATCCATGTCTTTGTTGACAATCTCAGAGCCCGCCGTGGCGTTCGACCGGATGATCCCATCCTCGGTGATCACAGTGACGCCATCGCCGAAATTCGCCTCCTCAACCGGCAGGCGGAACGGGGCATTGCCCGGGGTCGTGGCATAGCGTTGAAACGCCTCGCCCTCGAACGCCTCCTTGGGCATGGACCAGACCGTAACAGCACCTGCAGCGAGCGCCGCGGTGATCCGGCGGTCAGGAAAGGTCGACGGCAGCAGGATCGCCTCGGCCGAACCGTCGGTGATGGTCTTGACGTCCTGGCCCCAATTGACCTGGATGCCCTCGTAATCATCGCCATCCTTCAGCCCGGTCAGAAGCTGGGTGGCGGCGCGCGCCTGGACCAGAGCGGCCCCGCGCGGCGGGCCATTGTAGACGGTGCGCCCGGCCAGATCGTCCCACCCTTTCAGCCCGACGCTGTCAAAGGCAAAGAGCAGGTGAAAGCCGAAGGCATAGGTGTAGAGCACCCGCAGGTTCGAACCGAGCTCGGCGGCGGTGTCTTCGCCCAGCGCCGAATAGGGTCCGCGCCCCTTGTTGAGCAAAAAGGCCAGCACCAGCGGCGCGGAGGCTATGTCGGACTTGCCCTCGGCGACATTCTGCACCGAATTGGTGAGCGTCTGGCCCGCCTGCACCTGGATTGCTGCGATATCGGCCTCGGCGGCAACCTCGGCCAGATGGGTCATCACCGCATGCGGCACTCCGCCCGGCCCGGCGGTTTCGGCGGTCAGGTTTTGCTGGGCAGCGGCCGGCACGGCCTGCAGGGCGACGATGGCGCTGGCTGCAAGGCACAGCGCAGCCTTCTGGGTCTTGAACATGGATCCTCCCGGATGGTCAGGCGCGGGCATTTTGGCCCGTTCATTGCCCTCAACCTCGCAAATCTTGCATGCATTGGCAAGGAAGGCGGACGGTGAGGTCCAGACAATGCGGGACGGCTCAGGGCGTGACGAGGTTGAACCACATGTCGAAGCGGTCATGGAGCGCGAGCCAGCGCATCAGAGCCTTGCGGTCGCCTTCGACGACCAGGCCGCGCGCCTCGGCCTCCTCCAGGCTCGCCGCGCCGTTTGTGAGCACCCCCAGCAGGTTGAGGCTGCCGCGCAGCGTGGCATCCGGCGCATCGGACCAACTCCCGATCCGGCCGAATTCGGTCTGCCGGGCGATGCTCAGCTCGGCGCGTTCGCCTGCGACCTCCAGATTCAGGGTGAGCGTCACGCCGCGCGCACGTTCGGGGTTGAGCCGCACGGCCAGCGCGTCGAGCCAATCGCGCAGGCTGAGCGTGGCAGCAAGCGCGGGGATCGGCCCACCTGCCCCTGGCTGCGGCTGCACGCCTTCGACCAGCTCCTTGGCGCCCATCAGATAGATGTTGCGCTGGATGCCGGATTCCGCCCGCGCCCCCATATTGCGGTAGACCTGTGCCAGCAGCCCGCGCGCCGCCTCCAGATCCGGCTGCGCAAAGACCAGATGATTGAGCAAGCTCGCCGCCCATTGCAGCTGATCGGCGGCGAGCGCTGCCTGTGCGTGCTCAAGCACAGCGTCGGGGCCGCCCAGGGCCGCGACCATATGCTGGCCAAGTTCGACCGGCGGCAGCGGGTCGAGATGCGCCGGATTGCCGTCATAGAAGCCGAAATAGCGCTGATAGACCGCCCGGGCATTGAATTTCAGCGAGCCGTAAAAGCCGCGCGCGTGCAGGCGGCCCGCCAACCAGTCCGGTTCGGCAATCAGGTTGGCGATCTCATCGGGCGTGTGCCCCAGATTGGCCAGCCGCAGCGTCTGGTCATGGAGGTATTTGTAGATATCCCGCTGCTCGTAAAGATATTCGGTGAGCGCCGCCTGCCCAAAGACCGGCCAGTTGTGGCAATTGATCAGAATGTCGGCCTCGGCCGCAAACAGCCCGATCGCCTCGTCGATCACCCGCGCCCAAAGCAGCGGATCGCGCACCTGGGCACCGCGCGGCGGCACCAGATTGTGCAGCGTCCGGGTGCAGATCTCGGCCATGCACAGCACCCGGTGATCGGGCAATAGGAAGGTAAATTCGGCCGGCGCTTCGGTGCCCGAGGCGATTTGGAAGCGAAACCGCACCCCGTCGATCACCCGTTCCTCGCCGGTCGCGGTGATCTCTTCGGTCGGGCGCACAAAGCTGCGGGTGCCCTTGGCCGGCGCCTTGCCGATGCCGCCATCGACGGTGCCCATCGGGCCTGGCGTCAGGCCCAGGCCGAACTGGTAGATCGCGCGGCGCGCCATGGCGGTGCCGGCAAAGATCGCTTCGGAGGCGGCGTGGCGCAAAAAGCCTTCGGGCACGATGATCGGAACGCCGTCGCCTTCGCCCACGACACCGGCAAGCCCGGCGAAATGGTCGGCATGACAATGGGTGACCAGAACCGCGCTGACCGGCCGCGCGCCCAGCGTGTCATTGACCATGGCAAGCACGGCGGCCGAGGTCTCGACCGTCATCAGCGGGTCGACAAGGATCCAGCCGGTTGCGCCCTCGATAACTGTGAGATTGGCATAATCGCAGCCGCGCGCCTGCCAGATGCCGGGCGCGACCTCAAAGAGCCCATGATGGGCGTTGAGCTGGGCGTGCCGCCACAGCGCGGGGTGAACCGATGCCGGGCAGGGCGCATCCAGAAAGCCGTACTGGGCCATGTCCCAGATCACCCGCCCGTCAGGCGCGCGCACCCCGCCCGGCGAAAACTGCGCGATGCGGCCCCGCGCGGCATCCGCATCATCCTGTGGGTCATGCAGCGGCAGGGAGCGGCCTGCGCAGGCGTTTGCCGCAGCCGTGGCCTCGGTCAAGTCGGCGACCGCTTCAGGGCCTGAGGGTTCGGCGCCAGCCTGTGGGTTGGGCCGCGCTCCGGGCCCAGCTTTTGGCGATGGATGCTCGCTGCCGCTCAACTCTGCGCCTCCAAACCCCGCATCCCGAAACGCTTTATCCCCAAACCCCGACCCATCACCCTGCGCCTCCCCTCACGCGCTGCTGGCGTCGCGCTTGAAGGCACGCGGGTTGTGGGGAAATTCGCCTGTGGCGATATAGGCTTCCTCCTCTGGCGAGGAGATCCGACCAAGGATCGAATTTCGATGCGGGTGCCGGCCAAACCGCTCGATGACATCGCGCACAGTAAGCACATGGCGAAGCGCATCGCCGCGCATCACCTCCAGCTCCGGCACGATCAGATCGTCCTGTGCTCGGCTGAGCTCGACCAGCCGGTCCATGCGCGCCAGATGGTCGGGCCCTTCGCAATGGCTGATCGCGATGAGGTAGAACTGCCGCTCAAACGGGCGGCGCAAAGCGTGGTAATGGCCGTTGGCGATGCCTTCGAGCGCCAGGCGCGCGGCTTTTATATCCTGCGCATAGGCCCCGGGCGTGCCGCGCCAGAGCGACCGCGGGAACTGGTCGAGCGCGAGGATCAGCGCCAGACGGCCGCGCGGCATCTCCGCCCAGTGATCGAGTTTGCAGCGCGCGGCATCCTCGGCCAGCGGCCTGAACCGCGCCTGGATCGCCTCATCCATGCCGCCCTGCATGCGGGTGCTCCAGAAGGCTGCATGCTGCTCGACATCCTCCCAATGCCCGTCATCGGGAAACCAAAAGCCAAGCACCTCTTCTGGGTCATGCGTCGTCTGCATTGCCTGCCTCGCTGTCGCTGCCGCGCCGGTCTTTGGGCGCAGATCTCTGTGGTGTGCCGACCCCGCCGCATATGGTCGGGGCGTGCCGGTCCCGGGCGGGTCCGTCGCCCAGCCCGTCGCTCAGCTCGTCGATCAGCCCGTCGTTCAGCCCGTCGTTCAGCCCGGGGTGCCGAGCGCTTGCGCTGCGGCCACCGCCTCTTCCTGCGACCATCCAGCGCCCTCGGCGCGCAGCGCAGTCAGCGCATCGGCGCCCAGAACCTCGCCCGCCTGGTCCAGATAGGCCTGCATCTCGGCCTGATCGGAGGGCTCAAAGGCCGCCCCAACCCGGGCCAGAAGCGCCTCGGTCGCGCCGATCAGCCGCGCCGCCGCCGGGGCCTCGCCGCGCACCAGACCAACACCGCTCATCCCCATCAGATAGAGCATCACCTGGATCTGGTAGTCATTCTCGCCCGCGGTCTCATAGGTGCGGGCCAGAAGCTCCACGGCCGCCTGCCAATTGCCCTCCGCCAGCCGGAAATGGGCCAGGTTTTGGCTGATGCCGCCGGGCCACCAGCTGTTTCCGATGCGCTCCAGGATCTCCAGCGCCTGACGATAGCATTGCTCGGCTGCGGCCTTGTCGCCGCCATAGCGCGCGCCCTCGCCGAGGGCCACACGGGCTATAGCGGCCCCTTCCTCATCGCCGATCTCTTGGGCTGAGGCGAGCGAGGCCATGATCATTTCCGGCCCTTCCGGGATCTTTCCGGAGGCTGCGAGAGTGATGCCATAGGTGGCCTTGGCGCGGCCCTGCTCGCGCTGGCTGCCATGATCCGCAAAAAGATCGTGCGCCGCCGCACAGCGCTCAAAGGCCGCGGCATAGTCGCCCGAAAAGATCGCCAGCCAGCCCGCCACGTCATGGATGACGGCATGCGCATGGCAGGCGGGCTGCCCGTCGATCTGGGCCAGGGCCGCGGCGATCCAGCGGCGACCTTCGGAAAAGAGCCCCTGCGGGATCCAGAACCAGACCAGCGCCCGCAACAGCTCGGCGGTCATTGTCGCATCGGGCTGCGCGGTTGCCCAGGCAAGTGCGGTGCGCAGGTTGTCGATCTCGTCAAAGAGCGCTGTGACCGCCGAGCGCTGGTCACGGCCGACCAGCTCCTGGGAAAGCTCAACCGCCATATCGCGGTAATGCGCGGCATGGGCTTGGGCCAGGGCCGCGGCCGCCTCCGGCGTTTCGGCCAGTGCATCGGCCGCAAAGCTGCGCACCGTTTCCAGCATCGAAAGCCGGGTCTCGCCATGCTGCAGCGACTCGCGCAAGAGCGAGCGGTTGAGCAATGTGCCGATCTGATCGAACGGATCGCCACCCAGATCGCCACCCAGATCGCCGCAGACCGCATCGGCCGATAGGGCGCTGAACCCGCCGCGAAAGACCGACAACGCGGCCAGCATCCGCTGTTCGGCCGGGTCGAGCATATCGTAGCTCCAGGCGATCGCATCGCGCAGGGTGCGGTGCCGCCCGGTGTCGTCGCGCCGACCGCCGGTGAGCACCTCCAAACTGGTCTCCAGCCGCTTGGCGATGGCCTCGGGCGACATCAGGCGCATACGCGAGGCGGCAAGCTCGATTGCCAGGGGCAGGCCGTCGAGCCGCGCACAGATCGACAAAACGCCGGGCAATGCGGCTTCGGTGAGCTGGAAGCCGCGTTTGACCTGGGATGCCCGCTCGACAAAAAGCTGGACCGAGGGCGAGTTGAGGGCCGCCTCGACGCCCATCGACGGATCGCCCGGCGGCACTGGCAAGGGGTGCACCGGCATCACCCGCTCATGACGGATGTTGAGCGGCTCGCGGCTCGTCGCAATGATCTTGAGCGGCGGGCAATCGGTCAGCAGCGCGCCGATTTCGGAGGCCGCATCGATCACCTGCTCGATATTGTCCAAAACCAGCAGCGTGGGGCCCTGATTGAGCGCCGCGCGCAGGTTGCGCGCCAGCGGCATGCCGGCGAATTCGCGCACCCCCATGGTTTGGGCAATCGCAATCGGCACCAGGTCGGGATCGGTGATTGCGGCCAGCGGCACAAAAAACACGCCGGAGGGAAACTGCCCCAGCATGCCGCGGGCCGCTTCGACCGCAAGCCGCGTCTTGCCGGTTCCGCCCGGCCCGGTCAGCGTGATCAAGCGCACCGCCGCGTCGCCCATCATGCCGCGTAGCGCGCCGATATCATCGTCGCGCCCGATCAGGCCGCCATCCGCCGCCGGCAGATTGTTGGGGCTGTCGCGCTGCGACCGGATCGGTGTGTCGACCGCCTCCATGCCGGTGCCGGACAGGGCATAAAGATGCTCCGGATAGCGCAGGTCCTTAAGATAGTGCAGACCCAAATCCTCGCTTAACACGCCCGAGGGCAGTGCGGCATCGTCAACGCCCTCGCGCACATTGCGCGAAACAAGGACCTGGCCGCCATTGGCCGCCGAAGAGATCCGCGCCGCCCGATGCACGTCGAGCCCGCGATACCCCTCGCCGGCCGCCGGCCGCACCTCGCCCTCATGCAGGCCCATCCGCACGCGCAGCTTCACGCCGTCCGGCCAATCGGCGCTGGCCAATGCGCGCTGCGCATCGACCGCGCAGCACACGCCCTGCAGGGGCGTTTCAAAGGCGGCAAAGAAGGAATCGCCGGCGGTCCCGACCTCCTCGCCATCATGCCGGGCCAGCACCTCCCGGATCAGTTGGTTGTGGCGGCTCAGCACCGCGTCATATTCCGTGCCCAGCATGTGCAGCAGCTGGGTCGAACCTTCGACATCGGTAAAGAGCAGGGTCAGCCGGCGCGGCGGCGTTGCGCTGCTGCCAGACATGGCAAACCTGTCGGGACGGGTGCGGGACGTGGGCTCGGGCGGATGCGGGTCAGGCATGCAGGGCTCAGGCCGTCTGGTGAGGTGGCAAGGGGCGGTCCGGCCGCAGCGGAATCTCGCCCGCGCCGGGGCGCCGAAACATCATGTCGCGGCTCAGAAGAACCCGCCGTCGCTGTCGGGCTTGAGCGGTTGCTTCGAGCCCAGAATGTCGCGCAGATTGATGATCGTGGTGACCTCATCGGCGCTGAGCGCATTGACCTTGGTGACCTGCGCCTCGGTCATGGCCGAGGCGTCGAGAACCCCGGCCTGGACCAGTTTCATGACATTGCTCTCGCTGTCCGACATTCGGTTTTTCCCCCTAATGCGACGTCTTCTGTTCGTCTGTGTTCATGTGGCACCTGGACGGGCCGGCCCAGGGCGATCTGGTGGCGACACGCCGGCGCGGCAAGGGAAGGCCTCTTGCGCAGCCTGCGTGCTTCACCTTTAGATGGTTCCAAGACGACGTCAATGACGAGGGTGGGGACCCATGCCCAAGGATGTTGACCGGCCGGCCAGTGCATTGGTGCGCGACCGGTTGGAGCTGTTTCACGGCGTGTTGGGGACCGAGTTCGCGCGGGTTTGGGCGCATGCGGATCAGGCGCGCGTCTACCCGGCCTTTATGACGATGGTCTACCGCATCATTCGGGCCAGCGTGCCGCTGATGGCCGCCGCCCAGTCCGAGGCCGCGCGCCGGGCCCATGATGCGGGCGGCGATGCGCTGTGTGCGATGCTGGCGGACTATTTTGCCGAGCACTGTATCGAAGAGCGCGACCACGACATCTGGACCTTGGAGGATTTGGCGGCGATCGGCGAGGATGCCGAGGCCATTGCCGCGCAGATGCCGGCACCCGAGATCGCCGCGATGGCCGGCGCCCAGTATTACTGGATCCACCACCACCATCCGGTCTGTCTGCTGGGATACATCGCGGTGTTGGAGGGCAGGCCGCCCTCGCCCGAGCATATCGACCGGGTGCAGGCGCGCACCGGGCTGCCCGATGCGGCGTTTCGCACCTATCGCTATCACGCGGTGGTCGATCAGACCCATCGCGACGATCTCGATGCGCTCATCGACCGGCTGCCCTTGACCGAGCGCGAACTCGGCTGGATCGGGATGTCGGCAATTCAGACCATCGCGGCCTACCGGATCTGCGTGCAGCGGATGCTTGACGGGCTGGGCGCGCGCGACGCCGGCGCCTGACGGGAGGCGCGTGACGGGATGGGGGACGCGGCAGCAAGGAGCGGGGGGCTGTGAACACATATCAGGACCTGGATGTCGGCGAGCTTGACGCGCTTCTGGCCGGGCTCGGCGAGATCCGCTCGATCGACGAGGTCGACACCTATCGCGGCAACATGACCCTGGCCGAACGTCTGCAGACCGTCGATCAGGCCATTTTGGTCATCTCGCAGCTCTATGTGCATCTGCCGATGAAGCGGCCGCGGCAAGCGATCGACCCCGTTGCCTCGCTGCATCTGCTGCGCCGCGAGGCCGATGAG
>JBCDDO010000075.1:0-9289 GCA_039180245.1 Pseudomonadota bacterium
GGCCCGGGCATGTCGCCGCGATCGAGCCTCGGGGGCAGGTCGGGCATCTCGGGCAACTCGGGATCGGCATGAAGGTTCGGGATCTCGGATCCGTCACCTCTGCTGGGAAGGTGCGGCGTGCCAGGGCGCGGGTGTGGGACTGTGCCAGAAGGTGTCGCGGGAGGCGTGCCGTGGGACGGGTTCGGGGGCTGTTTGCCGGCCGGCGGGGCAATGGGCGCAGCGACAGGCGGGAAGCCGGGCGCAGCGACAGGCCCAACGAAGGGGGCGGCGGGCGCGTTGACCGCCCAGCGATCGGCCACCAGCACCGGCAGGACCGATTTGCCCAGCCCGGCCAAGACCGCCTGCAGCAAGGTCTCTGCATCCTGCACCCGCAGCGGCAGGGACGCCCGTCCGCCGGCGCGATCCTCGATCCAGCGCGCCTGCGGCAAGGCCGCCATCGCGCCGCCATAGCCGATCCAGGGCAGAGCGGCCGGATCGCGGCCCGCTGCGGCATAGACAGCATAGCCAAGCCGCCCGATCCGGCGGGGCTTGGCGGCAAGCTCGCGCTCCGGCCGTGCCAGGCGCAGGGCGATGTCGGTCTCGCGCTCCATCACAGCGAGATTGCGCGGCTCGGCGACCAGCTCGACGCGGAGCTGCGGATGCGCGGCCAGATGCGCGGGCAGCGCCGGCACGATGACCCGGTTGGCCAGGATCGGCACCGCGGTCAGCCGCACATGGCCGGAGGCGCCGCGTCCCGCGCGTTCGTCCGTCCTGCCGCCACGCGCCTGGCCAAGCGCGGCTTGCGCACCCTGGATCGCCGCTTCGGCCCGTTCGGCCGCCTGCAGCAGGGCCCGGCCGGCCTCGGTCGGGCGCAAACCCTGGGCTGTGCGCGCCATCAGCGCAGCGCCGGCCCGGCGCTCGGCCCGGGCCAGGCGGCGGGTCACGGTTGTGGGATCGAGGCCCAACGCTGTGGCGGCCGCGCTCACCCCGCCGCCCCGGGCGAGGGCCAAGACGAGGCGCAGATCATCCCAATCCTCCTGCATTTTTGCAGCATAGCCATGCGAAGATACCGCTGTCACCTGCATCTGTGCAGCAGCTAGCCTGGGCAAAACCGAGGAGAGGGCCCATGCCATTTGCCGTTTTGTTCGAAGATGCCCCCGAGAAGGCCGATCAGCGCGCCGCGCATATGGCCGCGCATCTGGCCTTTTTGCAGGCCAATGCGGGCGTGATTTCCGCCGCGGGCCCGCTTGTTGCCGCGGCCGGTCTTGGGGCCGGTCCACATCCCGCGCCCGGTGCGCCGGCGGGTGGGCTGTGGATTGTGACGGCCCAGGGTGCGGGCGACGATGCGGGCGCGGTTCAGCGCCTGGTGGAGGCCGATCCGTTCTGGCCGACCGGGCTGCGGCGCCGGGTGCGGATCCTGAACTGGCGCCAGGTGTTTGCCGAGGGACGGGCGCTGCCACAGGGCTGAGCCTTCCGCGCGCCGCTGTCTTGCCCGGCGGCCGGCAGCGCAATAGCTGCGGGTCATGGTGCCTCGTGCGGTCATGCTGTTGGCCCTGATGATCGGCCTGTCGGTCTGGGCGACCGTGACCTTCGGCCAGGATGTTCTGATCGCGCTGGGTCTGATCCTGACCCAGGCCAAGCTTCTGACCCAGAAGCTGCTGGGCGTCCGGATCCCGGGCATGCGGAATTGGGTGAAAACCCATGCCGCGGGCGCGACATGCGGCGCTGTTGGCCTGGTATCGGGGGCTGGGGCGGATCGAGCGGGTTCTGGCCGCGCTGGTCATCCTCTTTGCCACCATCGCGCTGAGCGTGACGAGCCTGGAGCTGTGGCTGATCCTCTTTTCGGTCAAGCTGCCGCTTTGGGCGGCCGCGGCGGTCGCGGGGCTGTGACCGGCCTGGCGCAGATCGCTCGAGCGGTCGATCTCCGGTCGAGAGGCTCCGCGGAGGCACGGCCCGCCACGGGACTCTGTCGCTCAGGCCCTGCAAGCCATGGGTCGGTGCCGCGTTTGCTCGCCCAAAGGGCCCACATCGCGCATGTTCAGCCCATCGCGGCCGTGATCGGAGGCTAGCTTTCCTTTAATCGTTTGTTTTTTTTCGTTTGGGCCGGTGCCGCCCGACCCAGGCGCGTAGCGTCGCACGGCTCAGCCCGCGACACGGCGCACGCTCGATCCCGGGATCAGGTGAAACCCGACATTGCGCGCGGTTTCGAAGGGCTCGCCCGAGAGGCGCGCGATCATCGCTTCAGCGGCGAGCTGTCCCAGCCGGATATGCGGCACATGGATCGAGGTCAGCCGCGCCGGCAGAACGGCCGCAATCGGCATGTCGCCCCAGCCGGCAATGCCGATATCGGCCGGCGCCTCAAGCCCGATCGACCGACAATATTGCAGCCCGCCAAAAGCCATGGCGTCGTTTTGGTAAAAGATGCACTCGACCGAGGCGCCCGAGGCGAGCAGCTGTTCGGTGCCATAATAGCCCGGATAATAGCTGGCGGTGTCGTTGAGGCAGAACTGGCGCTCGACCGTGCCGCCGCCATCCAGCACGGCCTTGGCGAACCCGTCCAGCCGCGCCGATGCAGCGTTTGCGGTGTTGTGCCTGGTGCCCACATAGCCCAGCGCGCGATAGCCCAGACCGCTGAGATACCGGCCCATTTCGAACCCGCTGTCATAATGGTTGATGCCCACGGAGGTGTCGAGCGGGCTGGAGTTGAGATCCCAGATCTCGAACACGGGCAGCCCGGCATTCTTGAGCAGCTCGATCGCATTGGGCGCATGCGAACGGCCGGTGATGATCAGCCCGGCCGGCTGCCAGGAGAGCACCGTGCGGATCCAGCTCTCCTCCTCCTCGGCGGTGTGCTGGGTCAGACCCAACACGGTCTGATAGCCGAAACTGCCCAGCTTGCGGTCGATGCCCTCAAGCACCTGCGCAAAGACCTCATTGCCCAGATCGGGGATCGACACGCCCACAAAGGTCGACGTCGTGCCGCCGGCAAACGCTGTGGCCAGGCGGTTGGGCAGATAGCCCAAGAGATCGACCTTGGCCATCACCCTGTCGCGGGTCTTGTCGGAATACCCGCCCTCGCCGCGCAGAACCCGGCTTGCCGTCATTTTCGACACGCCTGCGGCGCGCGCAACTTCGGCCAGGCTGACCTTGCCGGTCCGGACGGGTTTTTCTTTCATCTCGGGATCTACGTTACCGGTAACTTTGTGCTTGACAGAGCCTTTGTGTGGGTCGAAGTCTAGAACCGTTACGGGTAACGCTACGAAGAGGGCGGAGCCGTGGCAAGGGAGGATACATGCCGCAGCGCCAACATCAGGGCCTGTTTTTCGACGGAATCGACAAGCAATTCGGCGGCACCTATGCGCTGCGCGATGTGTCGCTGGCCGTGGCGCGCGGCGAGATCCTGGCCCTGCTGGGCGAAAACGGCGCCGGAAAATCGACCCTGATCAAGGTTTTGGGCGGCATTCACAGCCCCGATGCCGGGCGGGTGCTGATCGATGGCGCGCCCTATCGCCATCGGCCCGCCGGGTTTGGCGAAAGCCAGAAGGTTGCCTTCATCCACCAGGATCTGGGACTGATCGAGTGGATGAGTGTGGCCGAGAACATCGCGCTGGCGCTTGGGTTCAAACGCAATGCCGGGGTGATTCAGTGGCGCAAGGTCGAGGCCTTTGCCCGCCAGGCGCTGGCCCGGGTCGATTGCGATTTCGATCCCACGATGCGGGTGGAGGATCTGTCGCGCACCGAAAAATCGCTGGTGGCGATCGCGCGTGCCCTGGCGGTGGACAGCGGGTTTTTGGTGCTTGACGAGCCCACCGCCTCGCTGCCGGCCGATGAGGTCGACCGGCTGTTCGCAGCCCTGCGGCCGTTGCGCGAGCGCGGGGTCGGGATGATCTATGTCAGCCACCGGCTTGATGAGATCTTTCGCATCGCCGATCGGGTGGCGGTGCTGCGCGACGGCGTCATGGTAGGCGTGCGCAGCATCGAACACACCACATCCGAAGAGTTGGTCCAAAAGATCGTCGGCCGCAAAACCCGCCAGACGGTCAAGGCCGATTGCGATCTGGGCCCGGCCGTTCTGACCCTGGAGGGGTTTTCGGCCGGCCCGATCGGCCCGCTCGATTTCACGCTGCATCAGGGCGAGATCGTCGGGCTGGTCGGGCTGCGGGGCGCCGGGCATGAGGCGATGTCGCGGGCGCTCTTCGGGGTTGAGCCGCATTCGGGCCGGGTTGCGCTGAACGGCGCGGTGCCGGATCTGCGCGCGCCGGAGACTGCGATGCGCGCCGGCATCGGCCTGGTGGCCCGGGACCGCACCGAGGAATCCGTCGCGATGAGCCTCTCGATCCGCGAGAACACGTTTCTGAACCCCAACGGGGTCGGGCGCCGGCTGATGAACCTGCTCTCGCCGCGGACCGAGGCGCGCCAGGCCGCCGGCATCGGGGCCGATCTGGGCCTGTCGCCCAACGACCCCGCGCTTGCCATCGAAGCCCTCTCGGGCGGCAACCAGCAAAAGGTGGTGCTGGGGCGTTGGTTGGCCACGAAACGCCGGCTTCTGGTCTGCGAGGACCCCACCGCGGGCGTCGATGTCGGCGCCAAGGCCGAGATCTATGCCCTGTTGAACCGGGCGGTCGGCGAGGGGGTGGGCATTCTGCTCGTCTCGACCGATTTTGAGGAGATTGCCACCATCTGCCACCGCGCCGTCGTCTTCAGCCAGGGCCAGATCGTGGACGAGCTGTCGGGCACGCGCCTGTCGACCGAAAACCTGATCCAGGCGGCCTCGGCCAGCAATGTCAGCGCCACAAAGGATACCGGCCGTGCAGTCGCTTGAAAGCGGCGCCCTGGAGCCCACGCGGGCGGAGCTTCGCGGCATGAGCCCGGGGCGGCGGCTGCTGCGGTTCCTGCCCGCCTATGGGCTGGTGATCCTGCTTGCGCTGCTGATCGTGCTGTTCTCGGTGCTGCTGCCGGACACCTTCCCCACTATGCTCAACATGCGCGCGATCATCTCCGACAAGGCGATCATTGCGCTGCTGAGCCTGGGTGCGATGATCCCGATGGCCGCCGGGCGCATCGACCTCACCGTCGGCTATGGCATCGTGCTGTGGCATATCCTGGCGATCTCGCTGCAAACCATGCTGGGCCTGCCCTGGCCGCTGGCGGTGGTCGTGGTGCTGGCCCTGGGCGCCTTTACCGGGTTCCTGAACGGGCTTCTGGTCGAGGTCGCGCGCATCGACAGCTTCATCGCCACGCTGGGCACGGGCACGGTGCTTTATGCCCTGGCGCTCTGGCACACCGGCGGGCGGCAGATGGTCGGCGTGCTGCCCGATGGCTTCTACGACATCTCCACAACCTTTGTGATGGGTCTGCCGATCACCGGGTTTTACCTGATCGCGATCACGCTGGTGATGTGGGTGGTGCTGGAATACACGCCGATGGGGCGGTATCTTTATGCCATCGGCGCCAACCAGCGCGCCGCCCAACTCAACGGCATCCCCACCCGCAAATATGTCATCGGGGCCTTCATGGCCTCGGGTGCAATGACCGCGCTGGCCGGCATCATTTTGGCCTCGAAACTGCGCATCGGCCAGGCCTCGGTGGGGCTGGAGTTTCTGCTGCCCGCGCTGGTGGGGGCCTTTTTGGGCTCAACGACCATCAAGCCCGGGCGGGTCAATGTCTGGGGCACTGTGGTTGGGGTGGCGATCCTGGCGGTGGGCATCTCGGGCATTCAGCAATTCGGCGGGTCGTTCTGGGTCGAGCCGCTTTTCAACGGGGTCACCCTGCTGATCGCCATCGGCATCGCGGGCTACGCGCAACGCCGGAAAGGCGCGGCAAAACGATGACATCAAGAAACGGGAGGAAGACATGCGGAAACTGACGCTTTGGGGCCTGGCCCTGGCCGCCACGGTCGCGCTGACAGCCCCTGCGCCGGCCGAAACGCCCTGGGATGGGCCGACCAGCGGCCCGGTCGCGGCCGAGGACAAGTTCATCGTCATACTGGCCGGCGATCTGAAAAATGGCGGCATTCTGGGCGTCACCTCGGGCATCGAGGAGGCCGCCGCCAGGATCGGTTGGGAGGTTCGGGTGCTCGACGGGGCAGGCTCGATCCAGGGCCGCACCGCGGCCATCGGCCAGGCCCTGGCGCTCAAGCCCGATGGCATCATCATCAACGGGTTCGACGCGATCGAACAGCAGGCCGCACTTGAGGGTGTTGTGGCCGCGGGCATTCCCATGGTGGCCTGGCATTCGGGGCCCAAGATCGGCTGCGAGGCGCCGGGCGGGATCTTTGCCAATGTCTCGACCGACGCAATGACCGTCTCGGAGGTTGCGGCGCAATGGGCGCTTGCGGAGGGCGGCGAGGATGTCGGCGTGATCATCTTCACCGACAGCACCTATCAGATCGCCATCGACAAGGCCGACCGGCTGAAGGAGGTGATCGAGGCCGGCGGCGGCACGGTGCTGGAATATGTCGACACGCCGATTGCCGACACCTCCACCCGGATGGGGCCGCTGACCACTTCGCTTTTGCAAAAATACGGGGCGCGGTGGACCCATGCGCTGGCCATCAACGATCTTTATTTCGACTTTATGGGCCCCGCACTCGCCTCGGCCGGGATCCCCAGCGAGGATGGGCCGCAGGCCGGCTCGGCCGGCGACGGGTCCGAGGCCGCCTTCCAGCGCATCCGCACCGGCAATTACCAGACCATCACGGTGGCCGAGCCGCTCAATCTTCAGGGCTGGCAGCTTGTCGATGAGCTCAACCGCGCGATCCAGGGCGAGCCCTGCTCGGGCTACATCACCTCGCCCGCGCTGGTCACGCAAACCGGGCTCGAAAAGCTGGGCGACACCAATCAGTTCGACCCCGACACGCCCTATCGCGAAGCTTACGCGACGATCTGGGGCAAGTAAGCGGCCGATAGAAAAAAGGGGCGCGCTGTACCGACGCGCCCCAACACAGAACCGGGGAGCACCATCTTGTCTGACCCTCTTGTCCAGATGCGCGGGATCACCAAGCGCTTCGGCGGCGTCACGGCGCTGCTCAATGTCGATCTCACGGCCCGCGCCGGTGAGGTGCTGGCCATTGTCGGCGACAATGGCGCGGGCAAGTCGACGCTGATCAAGATCCTGACCGGGGTCTATCAGCCAACCGAGGGCAGCATCGCGCTTGACGGCGAACAGGTCGCCTTTTCCAGCCATGCCGAAGCGACCGAGATGGGCATCGATGCGGTCTATCAGACGCTGGCGCTGGCCGATCATCTCGACCCGGCCGCGAACATGTTCCTGGGCAATGAGCTGACGCGCCAGGTGCTGGGGATCACGCTTTTGGACAACAAGCGCATGCGGGCGGAGACCGAGCGGGTGCTGATGGAGCGGCTGGGGGTCCGGCTCAAATCGCTCGACGCGCCGACCGAAAGCCTGTCGGGCGGGCAGCGCCAGGCGGTGGCGATCGCGCGGGCGGTTTATCACAAGGGGCTGCGTGTGCTGGTGATGGACGAGCCCACAGCGGCGCTTGGCCCACAGGAAACCGCCCGCACGCTCAAGCTGATCCAGACCCTGCGCGACCAGGGATTGGCGGTGATCCTGATCAGCCATTCGCTGGATGATGTGTTCGCTGTCTCGGACCGCATCCATGTGCAGCGCCGCGGCCAATGCGTGGGCGTGGTCGAGACCGCGCAGAGCAGCACGCAAGAGGTGCTGGGATTGATCGTCGGCGCAGAGGAGGCCGCGTGATGACATTGGCACCCGACACCCCCCGCGGCTTCACCGAGCGGCTGGAACCCTATATCGCGATCATCGGGCCGATGGTGATGATCCTGGCGATCTTCATCTTTATGGGCATCGCCGAGCCGGCGCGGTATTTTCGCGCGACCAACCTCAACCTGATCCTGCTCGACGCGGCACTTTACATGCCGATGGCCATGGCGATGACCTTTGTCATCACCCAGCGCGGCATTGACCTTTCGATCGGCTCCATCGCGGCGCTGTCGGGCATTCTGATGGCCTTTTTGGTCAAGCAATACGGGTTTTCGGTCTATATCGCCGTGCCGATTGCCATTGCGCTTGGCGCGGTCATGGGGCTGATCAACGGTCTGATCATCACCCGGCTGAAGGTGCCCGACCTGATCGGCACCCTGGCCATGGATCTGGTCTATCGCGGCTTTGCGCTGGTCATCGCCAAGGGGCTGGTGCTGGCGCGGTTTCAGGAGTTTCTGACCGAGATCGGGCGCGGGCAGATCCCGGGCTTTGTGCCGATCCCGGTTTTGATCGGCATTGCGACGATGGTGGCGGGCTATCTGATGCTGCGGCGCACCTATTTCGGGCGCTACACCATCGCGATCGGGTCGAACCCCGAGGCGGCCGAGCTGACCGGCATCGCCGTCAGCCGCCACAAAGTGCATGCCTATGTGCTTTGCGGCGCCTGCGCCGCGCTGGCCGGGGTGATGCTGACCGGCAAGCTCAACGCGATCCAGGCAACCTCGGCGCCCTATTTCAACCTGCATGTCATCGCGGCCGTGGTCGTGGGCGGCACATCGCTCTTTGGCGGGCGCGCCTCGATGCTGGGCTCATTCGCCGGGGTGCTGCTTTTGTCGATGATGATCAACGCGCTGGTCACCCTGCGCATCGAGTTCTTCTGGCAATCGGTCGCCTCGGGCGTCGTGATCGTCAGCTCGGTCGCACTCTATGCCTGGATGCAGAAAAAGGACCGCGACGGGGCGGCCGGGCTCTTTGCCGGGCTGCGCACCCCAAGCGGGCAGAAGATGATGCGCTTCAGCGCGGCGATCATCGGCGCCTTGATCCTGCTTCTGGCACTCGGGGCGCTGCTTGCGGGAGACACCACACCAAGCGGCTGATCGCGCTGACGCCTGGCCGGGGCGGGCGCTGTCCGCCGGGCCGGGCCACCAAGTTTTACCAAGGGAGGAACCACATGAAACGATCACTGACCACGGGCCTTGTCGCGGCCATGGCGCTGGGCCAGGGCGCCTTTGCCGACGGGCATCTGCCGCTGCGCGAGCTGCCCGACATTGCCGAGCGCGACTATTGGGTGCCCGATGAGGTCAATGCCGAGGGCAAGCTGGAGGCGCTGCAAGCCGTGGTGGGCACCGAGGCCGCGCCGTTCACGGGCACGCTGGACGACCCGATCCAGATCGCGCTGATCTACCCGTCGGCCGACACGTCCGATTTCTGGGCGCGCAACTATCTGGCCATGACCAAACGGCTCGACGAGCTCGGCATCGCCTATGAGACCACCGAATTTGCCAGCCGTCAGATCGAGCATTCGCTGCAATCGACCTATGCAAACCAGGTCGAACATGATGCCGAC
>JBCDDO010000076.1:0-9186 GCA_039180245.1 Pseudomonadota bacterium
AAGCTGATCTGGGATGTCGGGCATCAATGCTACCCGCATAAGATCCTGACCGGGCGGCGAGACCGCATTCGCACTCTGCGTCAGAAAGACGGGCTCAGCGGGTTTACCAAGCGCGCTGAGAGCGAGTATGATCCGTTTGGCGCGGCGCACGCCTCGACCTCGATTTCGGCCGCCCATGGCTTTGCGACCTCGCGCGACATTCAGGGCAATGACAATCATGTTGTCTCGGTCATTGGCGACGGCTCGATGACCGCTGGCATGGCCTATGAGGCGCTCAACAATGCCGGGGCCGAGGGGCGGCGCCTCTTTGTCATTCTCAACGACAATGCGATGTCGATCGCCCCGCCCGTGGGCGCGATGTCGCGCTATCTCTCCGCAATTGCAGATGGCACACCGCTTCACCGGCTCAAGGATATTGCCGAGGATGTGGCGCGCACCCTGCCCTCGCCCCTGCGCGAAGGTGCCCGTCGCGCTCGCGATCTGATGATTGGCAGCGGCGACGGAAAGGGGGCCTTCTTCGAGGCGCTCGGCCTGCGCTATGCCGGGCCCATCGATGGCCATGATCTCAGCCAGCTTCTGCCGGTGCTGCGGGCCGCCCATGCCCAGGCGACGGGTCCGGTGCTGATCCATTGTTTGACCGTGAAGGGCAAGGGCTATGTGCCGGCCGAAACCGCGGCCGATCGCGGCCATGGCGTCTCGCGGTTCGAGATCGCCACCGGCGCGCAGGCCAAAACCCGGCCGAACGCGCCCAGCTACACCTCGGTTTTCGGTAAGGCGGTGGTGCAGGAGGCAAAGCACGACCCCAAGATCGTCGCGGTCACGGCCGCTATGCCCTCGGGCACCGGCATCAATCTGATGCAGGAGGCCTTTCCCGCCCGCACCTTCGATGTCGGAATTGCCGAGCAGCATGCGGTGACCTTTGCCGCCGGTATGGCCGCCGGCGGGCTTAAACCCTTTTGCGCGATCTACTCAACCTTCCTGCAGCGCGCCTATGATCAGATCGTCCATGATGTGGCGCTGCAGGGCCTGCCGGTGCGCTTTGCCATCGACCGGGCTGGCCTGGTCGGTGCCGATGGCGCCACCCATGCCGGCAGCTTCGACATTGCCTATCTGGCCAATCTGCCGGGGGTCACGGTGATGGCCGCGGGCGATGAGGCCGAGCTTGTGCATATGGTCGCAACCGCGGCGGCGCATGACGATGGCCCGATCGCGTTCCGCTACCCGCGCGGCGAAGGCGTGGGCGTTGAGCTTCCCGAGCGGGGCGTGCCGCTTAAGATCGGCAAGGGCCGGGTGCTGCGCGAAGGCACCCATGTCGCTCTGCTCTCTTTCGGCGCGCATCTGCGTGAGGCGATGATGGCGGCCGAGGGGCTGGCGGCGCAGGGCATTTCGGTCACGCTGGCCGATGCGCGCTTTGCCAAACCGCTCGACACCGATCTGATCGGCCAGCTTGCGGCGCATCACCAGGCGTTGATCACCATCGAAGAGGGCGCCCAGGGCGGGTTCGGCGCGCATGTGCTGCATTGGCTGGCCGGGTCCGGGCGGCTCGACCGGGGTCTGGCCATCCGCACGCTGACCCTGCCCGACCGGTTCATCGATCAGGCGAGCCCGGCGGAGATGTATGCGCAGGCGGGTCTGTCGGTCGATCACATCGCCGGGGCCGCGCTTGATGCGCTTGGAGTGGCCCGCATCGGTGCGTTGCAGGCGTAAGCGGCGGCGCGTTTTGTTGATGGACGACCTGCGCGCCTAACGGCTGGGAAGATCCCGCGCCTGCCGGCCGCCCGGATCGAGCGTCCAGATCCCGTCGCCCTCCAACACCAGGCAGGTGAGCCGGCGGCCGAAGACGCAGCCCGTGTCGATATTGATGCGGTTCCAACGCAGGTCCGGCGCCTCGACCGGCGTGTGGCCGTGAACGATGATCGCGCCATGCTCGGCGCGGCTGGTCAGGAACTCGCCGCGGATCCAGATCAGATCCTCGGGATCCTGCGCATCGAGCGGTTTGCCGGGCCGCACCCCGGCATGGGCAAAGAAATAGCTCCCGATCCGGGCCGAGCGTGGCAAGCCGCGCAGAAACGCCAGATGCGCCTGCGGCACGGCTGACTGTGCCGCGGCTGCAGCGGCCTCGGCCGGCTGGGCATAGCTTTCGATGCCGTATGAGGCCAGGGTGGCCCGACCGCCAAGTGGGTCTTCCAACCAGTGAAACCTGCACCAGATGCCATGCGGATCGTCGAGGAATTTCAGCATCAGATCGTCGTGATTGCCGGCCAGGCAGATGCGCTCGGCCGGCATGTCCCAATCGATCAGCCGATCGATCACGCCGCGGCTGTCGGGCCCCCGGTCGATATAATCCCCGACATGGACGATCACCGGATCGGGATGCGGGTCGCGGGCCAGATCGGCATGAATGCCGGCATAGACCGCGTCGAGCTCTGCCAGGCAGCCATGGATGTCGCCAAGCGCATAGATCCGGCGGCCATTGGTGGTTCTGGCATCAGGGCTCGGCCCGCTTGCCTGCTGTGCTCCACCTGTCATCCGACGCCTCCAACGCGAAACCCCCGGCCGGTCGGCACGGGGGTTGAGCAGGGCCGACCGCACACGCTGGCGGAAGGTCATGTCGGGCTTCGGGCCCTTGCAGCCGGGCCGGGGCTCAGAGCCCCTCGCGCTGTGCTTTCTTGCGCGCCAGCTTCCGGGCCCGGCGGATCGCCTCCGCCCGCTCGCGCGCGCGCTTCTCCGACGGCTTCTCGAAATGCTGCCGCAACTTCATCTCACGGAACACGCCTTCGCGCTGCAGCTTCTTTTTGAGCGCGCGAAGCGCCTGTTCGACATTATTGTCGCGGACCATCACCTGCACTTGCTTTCACCACCTTTCCGAGTCTGGATTGAGCAGGAGGGCGGTGTATAGCAAGCAGTGGCGGGACTGTCCATAACAGTGCCGCGGGAAAGGATGTGGGCCGATGACTGATGCAGACATGACCCCGGGCGACGATCACAGCGCGGCGGGCGAGACCCTGGACGACATTCGTGCGCGGCTTGTTTCCGCGGCACTGCCCCATGTGCCCTTCGACGGGTGGAGCGTGGCGGCACTGACCGCAGCCGCCGCCGAGGCCGATATCGACCCGGCGACTGCGCGCAGCCTGTTTCCGCGCGGCGGCGTCGATCTGGCGCTTGCGTTTCACTATGCCGGCGACCGCCAGCTTGCCGAGGAGCTGGCCCAGGGCGGGCTTGCGCATCTGCGGTATTCCGAGCGGGTCGCCCATGCCATCCGGCGGCGGTTGGAACTCGCCACCCCGCATAAAGAGGCGGTGCGTCGCTCGACATCGCTTTTCGCACTGCCGATCTACTCGGCGGAAGGGGCGCGGGCGATCTGGCACACGGCCGACACCATCTGGGCGGGCCTTGGCGACAGCTCCACCGATGTCAACTGGTACACCAAGCGCCTCACCCTGTCGGGCGTGATCTCGGCCACGCTGCTCTATTGGCTGGGCGACAGCTCGGAAGGCGCCGGGCGCAGTTGGGATTTTCTGGACCGCCGCATCGCCGATGTGATGCGCATCGAGGAGGTCAAGGCCACGCTGGACCGCAACCCGATCAGCCGGGCGATGCTGGCCGGACCCAAGGCGGTGCTCTCGGTGATCCGCGCGCCGGGCGCATCGGCGCCGCAGGGCCGGCGCTGGCCGTTCGGGTTTGCGCGCCCCGCCCCGGCCGATGGGCCGATGGGCGAGGCCTTTCCCGACAAGATCGACCCGCGCTAGGGCCCCCAGCCCCAGCGCGCCGGCCGGGCGAATAGGCCGCGGCGTTCAGCCGCCGGTGCGCAGCCGGTCGAGCAGTTTGCGGGTCGGAAACCCGTCCGGCGCCAGGCCCTGGCTGCGCTGATAGGCCCGGATCGCGGTGATCGAGTTCGGGCCGATCAGCCCGTCGGCGCCTTGCGTGTCAAAGCCGCGCGCGGTCAGAAGCTCTTGCAGGGCAATGGTCTCATCGACGCTGAGCGCGGCCTCGTCGCGCGGCCAGTCCGCCAGGAACGGCCCGGCCCCCAACAGCCGATCCGACAGATGCCCCACCGCCAGGGCATAAGAGGTGGCGTTGTTGTAGCGCCGGATCACCCGGAAATTGCGGGTGATCGCAAAGACCGGTCCGCGCGTGCCGGCCGGGGCGATCAGCGCGACCTCGCCCAATCCGCCCAGCGGCTGTCCGCCGATGCGGCGCACGCCCAGCGAGGACCAGCTTTCGGTGCTGCGCCAGGTCTGCCCCCCCGTCAGCGCAACGTCAAAACCTGCGGGTAGGGCCACCTCAACGCCCCAGGGCAGGCCTTTTTGCCACCCGAACCGGGCCAGGTAATTGGCCGCCGAGGCCAGCGCGTCGGCCGGATCGGCCGCCCAGATGTCGCGCCGACCATCGCCGGTCCAGTCGACGGCGTATTCCTCAAAACTCGTCGGGATGAACTGCGTGTGCCCCATCGCCCCGGCCCAGGAGCCCAGCATCCGGGCGGCCGGGATGTCGCCGGCCTGAAGGATCGCAAGGGCGCTCAGAAGCTGGCTTTCGCCGAAATCGCGCCGGCGCCCGTCATGGGCCAGTGTGGCAAGGCTTCGGATGACATTCATGTCGCCCATGAAGCTGCCATAGGCGCTTTCCAAGCCCCAGATCGCCAAGACCACCTGGTGATCGACGCCGTATCGCGCCTCGATTGCGCGCAAAAGATCGCCATGCCTGGCCAGCATCTCCTGCCCGGCCGAGATCCGGCGCTGGGTGATGGCCCGATCCAGATAATCCCAAATCTGGCGGCGAAACTCCGGCTGAAACCGGTCCCGCTCGATCACCTCCGGGTCGGGCGCAAGCCCGGCAAAAACGCGGTCAATAACATCCGCCCGGATGCCGCGGGCCAGGGCGCGGGCGCGGAAACCGTCGCGCCAGGCCGCAAAATCGGCCGCGATGGCGGCGCGGTCGGGGCGCGGTGCGGGGCTAACATCCACGGTCACGGGCGCGGTTTCCTGGGCCTGGATCGGCGACGGGCTGCAACCAGGCATGGCAAGGGCAAGCGCCGCGCCGACCAGCCCGGCACGAGGGGCGAAGGCCGTCATCTCTCTCTCCACATCTGCTCGATTTTTCAAGCGAGCTTAGACCGAAGCCGGGCAAGGAGGAAGGGCTCTAAAGCCTGCGCAGGGCCGTGATGTCGCCCGCGCCGGCGGCTGAAATCCGGGCGCGCGCGCTGTTCAACGCCTCGCTGGCCACCTGCATGTGATGCGCGTTGGCGTGAAGAAGATCGGTCGCGTTCTGCATCCAGCCGACATGCCCGCGCCAAAACACCAGATCGCCGCGCCGCAGCGGCGCTTGCGCGGGCAGCGCCCTGCCCAGACTGGCAAGCTGCATGTCGGAATCCCGCAAAGCGGCAATGCCGCAGGCTTGCAGTGCCAGCTGGACCAGCGCCGAACAGTCGAGCCCAAGCGCCGAGCGTCCGCCCCAAAGATAGGGCAGATGCAGGAAGGTCTCGGCAACGGCAACCGGATCCGCGGCATGGGCCGAAAGCTCGGCCAGATGGCGCGCCGGCACCCAGCCCTGCGGCGTCTCGGCAAAGCCGTTTTGCTCCGAGGCCACATGGGCCGTGGCACCGCAGGGCAGGGGGCGCGTTGCGGGGCGCTTCATATCGGCGGCAGGGTAGAGATGGCTCAGGGGCACGGTCACGCGGTGGGTCGGGGCCGGGCCGGGCGGTGCCAGAGCGGCGGCGTCAAGATACCCGACATACCCGTCGGTCTGCGCCTGGCCCCAGGCGATGCCGTCGCGGATCTCATAGATCTCGACGCGTTCGCCCCAAAGAAGCTGGCTCGCCCGGTTCGTCTGCGCCCGTTCCTCCCAAAGATCGGCGACGCTCACCCCGATTTGAAAGCACTGCGCCTCGGCAAAGCGCGCCTCAGGAAACCGGGCGGCTGCTTGCGTGCCGCGCAGATGCGCTGCCACCAGATCGGCCCGCGCCGGGGTCAGCCGCGGATCGCCGGCCAGGGCAGGGTGGCCGGGCATTGCCTTCGACGCCCCGGACCCGGGCAACAGGCCGGTCGGTGCTGCATCAGGCGCCAAATCGGGCCTCCAGCATCGCCATCAGCGCCCGAATGCCCTGCGCCTCACCGCCCAAGGGCCGCCCGGGAGCGGCCTTGCGGGTCCAGGCATAGATGTCGAAATGAACAAAGGGCACATCGTCGACAAAACGATTAAGAAAGAGCGCTGCGGTGATGGCGCCGGCCATGCCACCCGCGGGTGCATTGTCGAGATGGGCGATGTCGGGCTCGATCAGGCTTTCATAACCCGGCCAGAGCGGAAGCCGCCAGACCGGGTCACGCTCTGCCGAACCGGCCGCGGCGATCTCGCCTGCCAACGCCTCGTCATCGGTGAACATGGCCGGCAGATCCGGTCCCAACGCCACCCGGGCAGCCCCGGTCAGCGTCGCCATGCACAGGATCATCTGCGGAGCTTCCTCGCAGGCCAGGGCCAGCGCATCGGCCAGAACCAGCCGGCCCTCGGCATCGGTGTTGTTGACCTCGACCGTCAACCCCTTGCGCGAGGTCAGCACATCGCCGGGCCGGAAGCTGTCGCCCGAGACGGCGTTTTCGACCGCCGGCACCAGCACCCGCAGCCGCAGCGGCAGGTTTGCCGCCATAATCATCCGCGCCAGACCCATGACATTGGCCGCGCCGCCCATATCCTTTTTCATCAGGCCCATGGCGGAGGCGGGCTTGAGGTCGAGCCCGCCGGTGTCAAAGCACACCCCTTTGCCAACCAGGGTGACCTTTGGCGCATCCTCGGCCCCCCAGCGCAGATCAAGGAGGCGCGGCGGGGTGGCGGACGCGGCGCCGACAATGTGGATCATGGGAAAATCGCGCGCCAGCGCCTGGCCCGAAACCGAGGCGGTTTCGGCACCGAAGGCAGCACCCAGCGCATGGAACGCCCCTTCCAGCGCGTCGGGCCCCATCTCGCGCGCAGGCGTATTGATCAGATCGCGGGTCAGCGCCACGGCCTCGGCCTGTGCTTCGATCGCTGCGGCATCGCAGCCCTCGGGCGGCGCCAGCATCGCTTCGGGTTTGGCATGGGTCTTGTAGCGGTCGAACCGGTAGGCGTCGAGGAGCCAGCCCAGCGCCTCAAGCCGTGCCTCGTCTGGCGACACTGTCACGCCCTGCGTCGGGTCCAGCGCATAGATGCCGGGCGGAAGCCGATGCGCGATCGCGGCAAGATGGAACCGCCTTCGATGCCGTGCCGCGGCATCGCCCCAACCGACCAGCACCCGCGCCAGCCCGCCCTCGGCATCGGGCAAACAGAGAAACTCGCCAATCTTGCCCTTGAACCCAAGCTCCTTGGCCCATCGGTTTTGATGGGGCGGCAGATCGGCCAGCCGTGCCGCTGCCTGCTCCAAGGCCAGCAGCTCAAGCGGAATTGCGGTTTCCGATGCCTGCCCTTCAAGGACCGGTGTCGATCCGGGTTCGCCCGTGTTGTGAAAGGCTTGAACAGTGCCGGGTGGAGGGGCAGAGGCCGGAGCCGTGCCGGTCGGGGCTGCAAATCGGGGCGGCATTGCACTCTCCATGGCGATCGCGCGGGTCGACGCGGTGTCGTGACCCTACCTGATCGCCACGATGTGGCAAACCGCGCCGCATCTTGGATCGGCCCGACGCTGGGCGTGACCCACATGCAGCGGGTTTGGATCGCCCGTGCGGTTCGGTCAGTGCCCCGGCGGCGGCATGGCGCGCCGCCTGGCGGTCAATCGATGTAGCGGGTGAGAGTGAACAGCGCGTCCTCGCCATTGCGGATCAGCCGCGCCGCAACCGCGTTGGCCGCCGTTTCATCCTCGCGCAGCGCGCAGATCGACAGATCATGCGCAACCCCGGCCATGTGACGCAGCCCGATCCGGTCGCATTGTCCGGCAATCCGCTCGGCAAGGGAGGGCATGTCCGCGAGGTTGGAATCGGCGATCGCGAATTCCAGCCGGCTGAGCAGCTCAACAAGCCGGAAGGCCGCATCCTCGATCACGTCCTCGCGCTCGGCATTGCCAAAAGACTGGCGCATCACCCCGATCACGTCGCCATCGACGGAGTGCTCGTCCCGTGCGCCTATGCGCACCAGTTTGGTTGTCATAGCTGTCGCTCCAACTTCACCCGGCAGACAACCTGCGTGAAAGCGCTTGCTGAACGGTAAACACCCCGCCGGCAGCGCCAGACCGCCTTCGCTCATCGTTAACGAGCGATGTCAACTCGGGTCGCTGGCGCGCCTTCAGCCCTTTTGCAGCGCGCGACGGCCCAGCAATTCGGCGATCTGCACCGCGTTCAGCGCCGCCCCCTTGCGCAGATTGTCCGACACGATCCACAGGTTGAGCCCGTTCTCGATCGTGCTGTCCTGCCGGATGCGGCTGATATAGGTGGCGTATTCGCCGACGCTGTCGATCGGGGTGACATAGCCGCCCGCCTCGCGCTTGTCGACGACCAGGCATCCGGGCGCGGTGCGCAGGATCTCGCGCGCTTCCTCCTCGTCGAGGAAATCCTCAAACTCGACATTCACCGCCTCGGAATGGCCCACAAAGACCGGCACCCGCACGCAGGTCGCGGTGACCTTGATGCTGGGATCGACGATCTTCTTGGTCTCGGCCACCATCTTCCATTCTTCCTTGGTGGTGCCGTCTTCCATGAACGCGTCGATATGCGGGATCACATTGAACGCGATCTGCTTTTGGAATTTCGACGGCTCCACCTCCTGACCCGGCACATAAAGCCCCTTGGTCTGGGTCCAGAGCTCGTCCATCCCCTCCTTTCCCGCGCCCGACACGGATTGGTAGGTCGACACCACCACGCGCTTGATCCGGGCGCGGTCATGCAAGGGCTTGAGCGCCACGACCATCTGGGCGGTCGAACAATTGGGGTTGGCGATGATGTTCTTTTTTGCATAGCCGCCGATTGCGTCGGGATTGACCTCGGGCACGATCAGCGGAACGGCCGGGTCGTAGCGATAGAGCGAGGAGTTGTCGATCACCACGCAGCCCGCCCGAACCGCGCGGGGCGCATAGGTTTTCGTGCCGTCGGATCCGATGGCAAAAAGCGCGATGTCCCAGCCGGTAAAGTCGAACTGCTCAAGATCGTCGGTCTTGAGCGTGCGATCCCCGAAGCTGACCTCGGTGCCCAAGCTGCGGCGCGACGCCAGCGCTGCGATATCATCGACCGGAAA
>JBCDDO010000077.1:0-9174 GCA_039180245.1 Pseudomonadota bacterium
CCAACATCCTGCGCGGCGGCTCGCAATCGGGCAATGTGGCGGTGCGTGAGCTGCTGGCGGAGGGGCTGGTCGACGCGCTGGCCTCCGATTATGTGCCGCGCAGCCCGCTTGAGGCCGCCTTTGCAATCGCAGACGACCCGTCTTTGCCGATCACTCTGCCGCAAGCCATCGCTATGGTGACTGCAACGCCCGCGCGCCTGGCCGGTTTGACCGATCGTGGCAGCCTGGCCCTGGGGCAGCGCGGTGATCTGGTCCGGGTCCGGCGGATGTCAGGCCGCTGCCATGTCGTGGCGGTCTGGCGGGCCGGCAGGCGGGTTTTCTGAGCGGGCCGAGGCGACCGCTGCGGTGCAATTTTTTTAGCGCGTTTGTCGCGCGACCGTCCACGCTCAGGCCTGATACTTGTCGAGAAACGCCTCGACCGACAGCGCCCGGATGTCGGGCAGCGCGGCTTTGAACCGCTCGCGCGGCCAATCCCACCAGGCCAGGTCCAGCAGCCGTTCCGCCTGTTCTTCGCTGAACCGTCGCCGGATCAGCCGGGCCGGAACCCCGCCGACAATCTCATAGGGCGCCACATCGTGGGTCACAACGGCGCCGGCGCCGATCACCGCGCCCGTGCCGACCGTGACCCCCGCCATGATCGATGCGCCATGGCCGACCCACACATCATGGCCGATGGTCACCCAATGATCGCGCCGCCAAGCAAAGAACTCCGCATCGTCCTGGCCAAGCCCGTAGGCTTCGGCCCGATAGACCGCATGGTGCTGGACCACCCGCCAGGTTGGATGGTTGCCGGGGTTGATCCGCACGGAATTGGCGATCGAGCAGTATTTGCCGATGGTGGTCCACACGACATGGCCCCAATCGGTGATGTAGGAATAATCGCCCATGTCGACCTCGGCCATGAAGGTGCCACGGCCGATTTCGGTCCAGGCGCCCAGCCGACACTCGCGCAGCTGCGCTTCGGGATGCACGTTCGGGGCTTCGGTGAGCTGGCCTTTGGCGCCCTCGCCGCTCATGCCGACACCTTGGCTCGGGATGTGGCGTGAGGCGCGGCGGCCATGTCTGGGGCGTGCTGCCGGATGCCGGCCCGGCTTCCGTTCGTGGCAGGATGGAAGGTCCCACGCGCATGCGCAGACTGGCAGCCGCCCTTGTGCGATGAGCTCAATCCGATGCGCCCAAAGACGTGTGGAAAGTTCAGTCCGATCCCGATGTCACACAGCATGCCCTGCCTCCTTGCTTGTCCACGCGGGATCGCGGCGCCCGACCACCCGCGATCACCCCCGACTACCTCAAAGCCGCCTTAAGGAAAACGGTCGAGAGCGCGGTTTGACGCGGCAGGCGCCATGGGTGGCTCCAATGACCTGATGACGGGCTGCGGTCATGCGATGCCCAAGAGGCAACCCGCGGTTGCAGCCCTTGTGCATGGCGGTGCGCATGACCAATTCGCCCTTACCTTTGCCCAGGCACAGAGGAGACCGGCGATGAAGCTGATCGATCTTCCCACGCAGGAGGATGCTCCAAATGGGATTGATGGTGCGGGGCACCGGACCGGGGAGACGGGCGGACCCGAGCGGCTGGTTCTGGCCGAGGATGCGGGTGCTGGCCTGCGCAGCGTGATCGCGATCCACTCAACAGCGCGCGGCCCGGCGGCCGGTGGCTGCCGGGTTTATCCCTATGCCGATACGGCCAGCGCAGTTGCCGATGCAAAACGGCTGGCGCATGGCATGTCGATGAAAAATGCCCTCGCCGGTCTGCCGCTGGGCGGCGGAAAAGCGGTGATCATTGCCGATCCCGCGCGGGACAAGACCGATGCGATGATGCGCGCGTTCGGAGAGGCGGTCGAGGCTTTGGGCGGCGCCTATGTCACCGGCGAGGATGTCGGCGTCTCGGTTGCCGATATGGATGCGGTCAAGCAGGTGACCCCGTATGTGATGGGCGCATCCGATGCCGAGGGCGATCCGTCGACCCACACCGCGCGCGGGGTCTTTCTGTGCATGGCGCGGGCCGCTGCGCTGAAATGGGGCGGCGATCTGGATGGGGTTCGGGTGGCGATCAAGGGCGTTGGCCATGTCGGTGCTGCGCTGGCCAGGATGCTGCACGCAGCCGGCGCGCGGTTGCTGGTGGCCGATGCCCGGGCACAGACAGCATCCAGCCTGGCCGCCGAACTGGGCGCCCACACCGTGGCGCCGCATCGGATCCTCACCGCGCAGGCCGACATCCTGGCGCCCTGCGCCTTGGGCGCGGATCTCTCAGCCCACACCATCCCCGACATTCAGGCGCGGATCGTGTGCGGGGCGGCCAACAACCAGCTCGCAACCCCGCAAGACGATGCGCGCCTGCGCGCGGCCGGCATTATCTATTGCCCCGATTATCTGGTGAATGCCGGCGGCATCATCGCGATCAGTCGCGGCGTCACCAGTTGGTCGGCAGCCAAGGCCAGCACGGCGATCGAGGCGCTGCCCGAGAGCTTGCAGAAGGTGCTGGACCGCGCCGAAGCGGAGCGTCAGCCCACCGGCGCTGTGGCCGATGCGATGGCCCGCGCGCGGCTTGGTGCTGCGCAGTCAGTGAGCTAGCCCGCCACGGCGCCGGCGTGTGTCTCGGTGCTGCGTGCCGCCCGCCTGGCCAGCTTGGCCGCCAGGTTCAGACCCACCCCAGGGCGCGACCAGGGACAGACCGCGATGCAGATCGAGCAGCCATGCGTCTGGTTGAAAAAAGGCAGGCATCGGTCGAAATCGACATACCATTTCTCGGCGCCTCGGACGATCTGCTTTTCGGGCGACAACGCCTCGGGCGGGCAGGCCTCCTAGCAGACCCGACAACGTGTGCAAAAGCCATCTATGCCGAACTCTCGCGGCGGGGTGGGCGCGAACGGCGCGTCTGTCAGCACAGCCGACAGCCGGAAAGATGCGCCGAATTCGGGATTGATGATCGAGCCATGCTTGCCAAGCTCGCCAAAGCCGCAGGCCAGGGCCGCCGGGATCATCGCGAGCTTGCCGGTCATCGGGCCGGTTTGCGGTTCGGCCTCCCATCCTTGGGCGCGCAGCCAGGAGGCGACATGCCGAGCGCCGGCCATGGCGCGCCCGTATTGGGTGATGACCTCGGCACCCGCCTCGATCTCCGGCGCTTTTGCGATCCGCTCATAGCTGTGTTGGACGCCAAGCATGATGACCTGGGTAAAATCCGAGCTTGCCGTCTCGTAAAGCCAGCCGGGGTCGAGCGCTGTGACGCCGACCATGTCGATCCCGGCCTCAGGCGCATAACTGCGCAGGCTGTCGGTCCAGCCTTCCGGCGTGCGCTCGACGGCTTGCGGTGCAAGCTCGGCCAGGTCGACATCGGCCCGGCGGCGCCGATCGGCTTGCGCAGCGACCATCACAGGCGCCGATTTGTCGACCATGTAGAAATACCGCTGCAGGTCGCCATGGGGAATGTCATCCGGCTCGGGCGCCCAATAGACCACCGATGGTCGCCGAAAGCCGGGCTCGCCCAGACCGTTGATGCTGTTGCCCGACAGCTCGGGCGCGCGGGCCATCTGCGCAGGGTCCGGCGAAAACGGGCGGTGCGGGTTCGGTTTTGGCATCGGTCCACTCCGATCCGGTGTGTTGGCGTTTGCGCGCGTCCCGCGCGGCGCCTTCACAGTCCTTTGAGGAGTGCGACACGCAAAGTGACGGGCACAAGGGCTGGCTTTAGCCTAGGCTTGGGCATCCCGCTTTCGCAAGAGGTTCTGCCCATGCGCCTGCCCTTCCTTTTGGTTGGATTGACCCTGCTGATGGGATGTGCCGCATCCCCCGGCGGCCCGGTGATCCATTCGGTCACCAAAGCACCGCGCAGCCTGGGCCCGGCTGTGACTGCGCCGCTGCCCGTGGTCGTTTTGGGCCGCCCGCCCGATGGTGCGGATGCCGATGCGGTGGCTCAGGCCCTGCGTCTTCCCCAGCGCTTGGGCGGTGGCGGCGTGGTTGCGGTGCCGGCGGGCACGGGCGGGCTGCGGCTGGTGATCTCGTTTTCCGCTGCAGGCCTCAACAGCCTGTGCCGGGCTGATGCGGCACGCGAAACCCGTGCCGCTGTGCTGACCCTGTCGGTTGGGCTTTGCCGCGACGGCGCTGGTTTGGCTTTCGGCATTCTGTCGGCCGAGGGGATCGCCGGACCATCCGATCCGGGCTTTGCATCGGCGATGAGCACGCTGCTGCGCGAGGTGCTGGTGCCGCGTCAGCAATCGAACCGGCCAAGCTAGATGGTGCGGAGTCCAAGCGCTTCCAGCACCGAAAAGAGGCCCAGC
Organism: Pseudomonadota bacterium; assembly: GCA_039180245.1. Classification (GTDB taxonomy): domain Bacteria; phylum Pseudomonadota; class Alphaproteobacteria; order Rhodobacterales; family Rhodobacteraceae; genus J013. The sequence continues at coordinate 4,274 of JBCDDO010000077.1, forward strand.
GGGTAGGGATAGACCAGGCCAAGTGGCCCAGGCAGCGCAAAAAGCCCGAGCGCTGCCACCTGCCAGCCTGGGGTTGCGCGCTGTGCGCCGCGCGCGGCCAGGCAAGTGAGAATGATCAGGTTGATGGCGGCGAGCGCGAACCAGCGCGCGAAGTCCAGACCGACGATTGACAGGCCCAAGGGCGCAAGCGCCATCGCAGCGAGGGCCCAGTTCGGCCAGGCCGGTCCCGCCATTCGCAGATAAACCGAAACCAAAAGCGCCAGATAGCCCGCGGGCAGCACAAAGGCGATCTGCAGATCGCGCGCCATGCGGTTGACCGCATAATCCGCCACCTCGGCGATGTTCGCAGCCAAACCCCGCGTGACCACGCGCAGCGAATCCGGGCTGGCCAGGGGGTATTGGGCCAAAAGCGCCTCGGGGCTGTGCCGCGCACCCAGCAGCATCAGGGCGGCAAGCGTGGCCAGAACCGCAGCACCGGCCGCCCAGAAGGCAGTGTCGGCGCCTGTGCGCCGCAGGTGCAGCGCAAAGAGCAGTGGCAGCTGGGCAAGCAGCGCCGCCTCATGGATCAACAGCATCAGCGGCGCGAGGATGCTCAAAGACCAGCCGGGCCGCGCAATCGCCGCAAGCATCAGCAGGATGTTGATATGGTCGAACCGCCCAAGATCGAACCCGATATTCAGACAGAGCCCCGGCGAGACCAAAAGGGCAATCGCCAGCCCAGGCTGGGTGAGACGGGACAGCATTGCAGCCATCGCCGCGATGAGCGCGAGAGCGGGAAGTGCTGCCAGGCCCGGCAGCCAGACCGGCGCTGCATCGGGCGCGAGGCCCAGCGCGCTGCCCACCAGTCCACGCCGCACAAAACCCAGATCGGCATAGCTGGTCTGGAACTGAAAGAGCTTCCAGTGATCCATGAAGGGGATCGCCCGCTCCAACCCCGGCACCGGGTCGAAATAGAGCGTGGCAGCGAGGTTGCCGACCCCCGCCAGAGCAAGGCCGAGCAAAAAGAGACGCAGGGCTTCGCGGGCGTGGATCCCGCCGGTTTGTGCGGCGAGATCCCGGTTTTCAGTGCCAGACGCGGTGGACGCGCTCACTGCTGCGTGATGCGCCCGTCAAGATAGGGCGTGTAGCCCTGGGCATCGGCCAAGTAATCGGCAACGACCTGTTCCAGCCCCGGGCCAAAATCATAGGCATTCATCGCCTCGGTGAAGACAGCATAGCCATCGCCGCCCGAGCGCATGAAGTTGTTGGAGACAACGCCATAGATCTTTGCGAGGTCAATCGGCGCATAGCCATCGCCCTCTGCAACCATGACCTCGACAATGCGCTGACCGGCCGGCGCATCGGGGGTCCAGCTGTATTTCAGCCCCGCCACCTGCGGAAAGCGCCCGGCCCCGTCTTCGACCTCACTGACCCCGTTTTCCAAGGCCGCAATGATCTGCTCACCCGAAAGCTGGAACGTGGCCAGGGTGTTTTGGAAGGGCAGAACCGTCAGCACCTCGCCCATTGTCACCGGACCGGCATCGATCGAGGCGCGCAGCCCGCCGCCGTTCTGAATGGCGATCTGGATGCCCTGATCCTTGACCCGGTCGAGCATGGCGTCAGCCACCAGATTGCCCATCTCGCATTCGCCCGCGCGGCAGCTGCTGCGGTCGCCATCGATGGGCGCGGTGCTTTCGGCCACCACCTGCACCATCAGCGCCTCGATGGGGCCGGCAAGCTCAGCAACACGGGCCAGGGTCGCAGCATCAGGCGTGATCGAGGCGTCAAGCAGCATCGGCGCGCCGTCGGTTGCGGTGACGATGCCGGCATCGTCGAAGGTCACCTGAAGATGGCCCAAATACTTGCCATAGGCATAGGCGGTGACAACCGCGACCGGTGCGCCGCCCGGTCCCTCAACCATCATCGGATAGGGGCCGAACGCGTCCTCATCGGTCGAGGAAAGCAGCGTGTGCGAATGCCCGCCGACGATCACATCAATGCCAGGCACCGCGGCGGCGATCCGCAGATCGAGCGGCAGGCCGACATGGGTGAGCGCGATGATCTTGTCGATGCCCTGCGCTTCGAGCTGTGCGACCTGGGCCGTGAGGCTCTCGATCTCATCGGAGAAGACCACATTGTTGCCGGGCGAAGACGTCTCCGGCGTGTCCGCGGCAAGCGCGGAGACGATGCCGATCTGCTCGCCGCCGCGGTCCAGAACCAGCGTCGCCGGCACGCGGCCGGCCAAAAGCGGCTCGGCGCTCACATCGATATTGCCCGACAGCACCGGAAAGCTGACCGCATCGAGCAATGCCACCAGCCCTTCGGGCCCGTCATCGAATTCGTGATTGCCTACGGCCATGGCATCAAAGCCGATCGCCTCGGCAAATTCCGCCTCGGCCGTGCCCTTATAGGTCGCATAGAAGAGCGAGCCTTGGTACTGGTCGCCGGCATCGAGCACCAGCAGATTGGCCCCGGCAAGCTCGGCGCGTTTCATCTCAATTGCGGTCACCAGCCGGGCGACGCCGCCAAAGCATTTCGCCTCGGCCTCGTCCTCTGCGCTGCAGGTGCCGTCATACTTGCTGATCGACTCGATGCGGCTGTGGAAATCGTTGATGTGCAGGATGTCGAGCGTGAACTCGGCCTGGGCTGCGCCCGCCGCAAGAGCAAGCGCCGAGGCGGCTGCGGCAAGGCGGGATGTCGCGAGCAAATGGGGTTTCACCGGTGATGTCTCCGTCGCTGTCACGAAAGGGGTCGGTTCTAACGAAAGGTGCGGCCAGAGATGCGTCGCGTCAAGCTGTCCCGGTGTCGCCAGCCCGGGGCCGCAAAGTGTTCACAGTTCCGCGTCATATGTCTGGGCAGACCTGAATCTGACCGGAGAGCCCAAGATGACCCCGTTCCTTCGCCGCGTCACTGCGCTGTGGGCTGTGCTGCTCGGCCTTGCCGGCATCTCGGCGCAGGCAGACGAGACCTGGACGACCGATGAGGGCCAATTGGTCTGGATCGAGACCTGGGGCGACCTGGCGGGGCTCGAAATCACCAACCCCAATGGCACGGCCGTCCACATCGTGGTCGACAGTCTGGGACAGAATCACGACGATCGCGGCGTGTCGACCGGCATCTGGTATGCGGTGGGCAATCTCGGCCTGGCGGATTGCCCATATTCCCTGCACAACCCGATCACCCGCAGCGAAGCGACCTCCTGGGGTCGGATCCGGCTCACCTTCACGCATCCCAGATGGGACCGTGCCGATTTTGTCGGGTTGATCGGCCAGTGCAACGACACACCCGAAGAACGCTTTGATGGCACGCATAACTGACAGAAGTTGAGCGTCTCATTCAAAGGGAATCGTATAGTAACAATAAAAGTCTTGCAGTGTAGCAAATTCCGCCGCAAATTCCCAAAGGTCGAATCTACGCATTGTTGAGGAATTGACATGAAATCGATTTTTGCTTTGGGCCTGTTTGTCCTCGCCCTGTCGGGATGTGTCTCGCCCGGCGATGCAATTTCGCCGCGCGAGGTTACCCGTGACTTCGAATTTGACTCAATTCGTTGGAACTCGGGCGAGGTCGTCTATTTCGCGCATCATGTATTTGAGGATGGCGGAAAGGTCGCGGTCTGCGGAAGCTGGGCGGAATCAAGCGGCGCGGTGGATGCGCTGAATTTCGAGCTTGTGCGCTCTATGGCCGTAGACATGGCTGGGCGCCGCCTGGTGCACAGCGTGGTTTTCTTCCGAAAAGTCGCAACGCCCGAAGACCTGTTCGGCAGTTCGGCGTCTTGCGTGCGCACCGACGTGGATTGGACACCCGAGATGGAGCGCACGCCCCAGGAGTTGAAAATGACGCGGCGCCGATTTGACGCCTGACCCGCCGCGAAATGGCGCCGGTCAGACGAAATCGGTGATGGCGAGGCTTTCGACCCCGTCGATGTAAAGATCGTCGCCATGGCCGCGGAAGACCAAGGCATCGCCCACGATTTCCCAATCATCATCGGCCGCCGTGACCTTGCCATCGGCATTGCTGTCGATGGCACCAAGTGCCCCGCCGCCGGCGCGCAGAACGCCGTTGAACTCGATGCTGTCCAGACCCGCGGCAAAATCGGTCACCGTGACCGAGCCAAGCGCCCCGCCCAAGAGATCGGTCGCCCCGAACGTGTTGAAGATGAAGGTGTCGGCCCCGTCGCCGCCCTCAATCCGATCAACGCCCTCGCCGCCGGACATATAGTCGTCGCCGTCGCCGCCGAAGATCTTATCGTCGCCGGCATTGCCGGACAGATAATCGTGAAACCCGACAACAGGATAGGTGGCGTCTGAGCCGTAGAGGGCGTCGTCGCCTTCGCCGCCAAAGGCAGTGATCACCCATGTGCCGCCATAGACGACATCGGTGCCGGTGCCCAAATTGATCAGGCCGCCACCGGTCGCGTACACAACATCATCGCCCGCATCGGCATTCACGATGCCGCCACCGATGCCGAGATGAATCGTGTCGTTCCCTTCGCCGCCATAGATGTTGTTGTAATCGGCCTGGCCCCAGATGGTGTCGTCACCATCGCCGCCATAGCTGTCATCGAAATCGCCGGCACCGCTGTAGATGACGTCGTTGTCGTCGCCGCCATAGAGCGTGTCATTGCCATGCGCGCCGTAAAGCGTGTCAGTGCCCGAGCCGCCATAGAGCAGGTCGTCGCCAGGCAGATAGGGGTAGAAGAACACGCCACCGCCGCCAAAGCTGTAGGTGTCGCCCAGCAAAATGTCGTTGCCGGTTCCGCCGTAAAGATAGTCGCTGCCATTGCCGCCATTGAGATGGTCGTCATCGGCGCCGCCATAGAGCACATCGAGCCCGTCGCCGCCGGACAGGTAGTCATTGCCGACCAGGCCGATGAGGTAATCGTTCCCAAACCCGCCATAGAGCCAGTCGCCGGCCCCATC
>JBCDDO010000078.1:0-9152 GCA_039180245.1 Pseudomonadota bacterium
GCGCAGATCGAAACCGCCGAGCGCCTCGGCCCCGATGGCCACCACCACGCCAAAGAAGCCCAGCATCACCCCAGCGAGCCGGCGCAGGCTGAGCCTTTGGTCGGCAAACACGGCTGCGGCCAACAGCACGGCAAAGAGCGCGGTCGCCGCGTTGAGGATTGCGGTAAGCCCGCTTTCGATCTGTGTCTGACCCCAGGCCATCAGCGAAAAGGGCAGCACATTGTTGAGAATGCCCATGGCCAGCAAGGCGCCCCATACCCGGGCACTGCGCGGCATGGGCAGGCCGCGCAAAAGCACCCAGATCCACAGGATCACCGCTGCCCAGAACACGCGGTGCAGCACGACGGTGAAGAAGCCCATTTCGCGCAACGCAACAGCGATCGCCACGAAAGAGGCGCCCCAGACCAGGCCCAATAGCCCCAGCTCGGCCCAGGCGCGGGACGAAATCTCGGTTCGTGCGACGGTCGGTTGCGCGGGTGCAGGCATCGGGATCCTCCAGATCTGGATGCTGCTACCCTGGCTGGGCCGCGCCCACCACCCGAAACCTGCGCTTGGCAGATGCAGGCGCGCCCGGCGCATCAGGGGCGTCGGTGAGCGCTAAAAACGTGCTGTAAACGCGAACCCGAAGAACGGCGCCGGGTCGAACTCGCTTTCGCTCACGGTCAGGCCGGCAGCGTCCTCCAGGGTCAGTTGACCATAGACCTCCATCCCCGCGACGGCCGAGAGCTCCATGTTGGGCGAGGGGCTGTAGGTGGCGGTCAGAAAGATCGGCACCGCCCGTTCTTCGCCCACCCCGCCCGGCGCCGGGCCGGTATCGTCGAGCCGGAAGCGGATTTGCTCGAACCGGGCGCCCAGCCCCAGCGACCAGGTGTCGGTCACCTCCCAATCGAGCACCAGGCCCGGCCCGCGCGATGCGCCCAGGCCCGAGGCGGTGCGCAGGCTCAGCTCATCGGTGATCTTCCAGTTGAGAAACAGGGTGGGGAAGAAGGAGACGTCATCCTCGATGTCCGAGAAAATCCCGACGCCTGGGCCGATGGTGAGCCGGTCGTTCACCCGCCATGCCGCACCCAGCAAGGCGCCGGCGGTCAGTCCATCCGTCATCTCCGCCCCGGTCTCCCAGTCGAAACGGACCGAGGGCACAGCAAAGATCTGCACGCTGGGCGTGGCGGCCCAACGGATCGGCAAGCTCACCCGCAGATCGTTGACGCCGCCCCATGGCTCTTGCCCGCCAATGAAGGCACCGGGTGAAAAATCATAGGCCGAGTGTCCGACGCCGATGCTCAGCCCGATGCTGCCCAGCGGTCCGAAACTGTAGGTCACGCCGGGTTCGATATACCCGCGCACGACGCTGAAGCCGCCGCCATCGTCAAGATCGCTTTCGATCTGATAGAGCGCCCCGCCTTGCAGCGAAAAGATCAGCGGCGTGCGGGGCTCGGTTTGCGCGGCCAGCGGGGATGCCAGGCACAAAGCCAGCACAGCGGCCCAGGGGCGGGCGGTCAGACGGACAGGGGCTGCCAGGGCCAGGCGGCTGGGCATCGGAACCTCATTCGGTCGGTGTTGTCGCCATGTGGGAAGATGATCCACGCAACGCCCGGGTCAATCGCGCGGATGCCGGTTTGATCAGCTTTGCGCGGTGCCGCCGCTCTGTGCCACGCGCCATTTGAGCAACTCGATCCGGTCCTGGCCAAAGAAGGGCTCGCCGTCAAAAACCATCAGCGGCACGCCCCAATGGCCGGCCGCCCTCTGATCGGCCTGGTTCTGCGCGATGATCGCATCCAGCGCCGCTTCTTCGGCCGCGATTTCGGCGTCCAGCTCGGCAATGTCGAGCCCTGCCTCGGCCGTGGCCTGCGCCAGATGCGGCCCTTCATGCCAGCCCTGCACAGCGCCGGACCAAATCAGATGCGACACCGCGCGCGCAAAGGCCACCCCGGCCCCGTGCCGTGCCGCGGCCGCACCCATCCGGGTCAGCCGGTGGATATGGGGCTGCTCGGTCGGGATCACGACCGGGTCAAGCGAAATCACCACCGGATCCGGTTCAGGCCAGCGAAATGGAATGTTCAGGAATGCCGCCATCCGATGGCTGTCGCGAAAGATGTAGCGCGGCTGCTGCGGGTTGCCTTTGGTAAAGAATTCCGGGCTGCGAATGGCCAGCGGCAGAACCGGGCGCAGCCGCAGATCGACCCCGTCGGCACGTGCCCAATCGGCCAGACGTCCGATGGCCAGATAGGAATAGGGGCTGCGGAAGGAAAAGAAGAGATCGACGCGTGGCGCAGGCTCGGTCACTGGATCACCCGCTGTGCAGGAAATGAATCACATCGCCATCCTGCACCACATAGGCCTTGCCCTCCAGCCGCAGCTTGCCGGCCTCGCGGGCGCCAGCCTCGCCCGACAGTGCCACGTAATCGTCAAACGCAACGGTCTCGGCACGGATGAACCCCTTCTCGAAATCGCCATGGATCGCACCGGCGGCCTGCGGTGCCGCGGTGCCGCGCGCAATCGTCCAGGCACGTGCCTCCTTTGGCCCGGCGGTGAAGAAGGTCATCAGGCCCAAAAGCCCGTAGCCCGCCCGGATCAGCCGGTCGAGCCCAGCTTCAGCGAGCCCCATCTCCTCCAAAAACTCCTCCCGCTCCTCATCGGCAAGCTGCGAGATCTCCTCTTCGATCGCGGCCGAGATCACCACGCTGACCGCTCCCTGGGCGGCCGCCATCTGCGCCACGCGGTTCGAGAGCGCATTGCCCGACGCGGCGGCCATTTCTTCCACATTGCACACGAAGAGCACCGGCTTTGAGGTTAGTAGCTGCAGGATCTGCCAGTCGCGCCGCTCCTCCGGGGCGATCTCGACGCTGCGGGCCGGGCGGCCCTCATCAAGCGCGGCCTTGGCGCGCTCGAGCAGTCCGGCCTGGACAACGGCATCCTTATCGCCGCCCTTGATCTTGCGGGCAATATTGGCAAGGCGGCGCTCGATGCTCTCCAAATCCGCAAGCATCAGTTCGGTCTCAATGGTCTCGGCATCGGCCACGGGATCGACCCGACCATCGACATGGGTGACGTTGTCATCCTCAAAGCAGCGCAGCACATGAGCGATGGCATCGACCTCGCGGATATTGGCCAGGAACTGATTTCCCAGCCCTTCGCCCTGGGACGCGCCCTTCACCAGTCCGGCAATGTCGACGAAGGTGAGCCGTGCCGGCACGATTTCGCGAGATTTCGCGATCCCGGCCAGCGCTTGAAGCCGCGGATCCGGCACAGCCACCTCACCGACATTCGGCTCGATCGTGCAGAAGGGGAAATTTGCCGCCTGTGCCGCCGCTGTGCGCGTCAGCGCATTGAAGAGCGTCGATTTTCCCACATTCGGCAGCCCGACTATGCCGCATTTGAACCCCATCGCGCGAACCCTCCCAGATATGTGTCAGGCCTCTGCCGTCGAATTCCATCACGGTCAAGCCTTTGCGCGGGCTTGGGCAAAGTCACGCGAAGTCACATCAATGGCAACGCTTTGATTTAATGGTGATTTGCAGTTGATCGGGCCGCTTGCAAATTCCACGGCGGGAGCAAAACGGAGGATCCCCATGGAAGAGCTTCGCATAACAGTTCGCAATACCTCACCAGATGGCGGGGTGTTTCTGACCCCGACCTATTTTGGTTTTCACGACGGCAGCTTCGATCTGTTCGATATCGGGCAGGCGGCATCGCCAGGCCTGGAGCAACTCGCCGAGGACGGTGTCCAGACAGGCCTAGCGAGCGAGCGCCTTGCCGCAGACGCCGACAGCCAGGGCCTGTTCCTGATGGGTGCCGCCGGACCGATTGCCACCCGCGAGATCACCTCTGCCACATTGGAAGTGGATGGCGTGTCCAACGGCTATGTCAGTTTTGGCGCAATGCTGCTGCCGTCAAACGACGCGTTCATCGGAACGAACCAAGCGATTGAGCTGTTCAACGCCAATGGCCGGTTCCTGGGCGAGCAGACGATCTTTTTTGGCGGTGAGCGCGTCTATGACGCGGGCACCGAAGTGAACACCGAGCTCGACGCTGCTTTCATCAACCAATCGGCGCCGAACACCGGCGTTGACGAAAACGGTGTCGTGCGCCTGCATGAAGGGTTCAACGGCTCGGCGGGCAACCCGGTGGGCGAGGGCGACCAGATCATCCTGGGCGGTGTGAATGCCTTTGGCGACGACATCGACCCGATTGCGGCCGATTTCACCCTGCCGGGCGCCGAGATCGCCGAAGTCCATTTCAACACGGTCCGCACCACGATCGGAGATGACGGCATCGATGTGGTGTCCGGCCGTGAGGATGACGACATTGTCAGCAGTGCGGGTGGCAACGACATCATCGTGGGACGCGCTGGCTGGGACGTCATCGATGCCGGCGACGGGCGCGATGCGGTGTTCGGTGGCGCAGGCGCCGACGACATCTCCGGTGGGCTCGGCCGGGACTTTCTGCGGGGCGGGGCCGGTGCCGACCTCTTCCGCTATGGCGAGGGCGATGGCGTCGACTTCATCTTCGGCTTCGGGCGCAACGCGCTGAGCGATGACGATGGCGACGTTCTGGTGCTGAGCGTCGATGGCATCGACAGCTTTGAAGATGTGCTGGACGTGGCGAGCAGCCGCGGCGCATCGACCCTGCTCAATTTCGGCGATGGCGACGCGATCGTTCTGCGCGGAACCGACCTGGCCACCCTGGCGGCGGATGATTTCATCTTCGGCTGATCCGGCCGGACCGGACCTTGCGGCGCGGGCGGTCTCCGCCCGTGCCAACTTGCTTTTGGGCGGATAAGGCGGCCCGCCATCGCGTGGTTCTTGGCAATCCCTCCAATTTCCACAGGCGCCGCGAGATCGGCAGCGGGAGGATCTCGCAAGGGATGAGGTCTCGAAGGTCTCGGCAGAGGGAAGACAAGCCCGTCACGCTCGGCCAGATGGCGCCAATGCCGCTCAAGGTGTTCCGATCGAGCGTCCTGCCGCTGCACCACGTGCGGGGCAGGCAATACTGACCCGGTCCTTTCCCAGCGCAGCCAAGCGGGCTAGGCTGTGCCAGACAGGGGAGGACCAGCCATGAACGCGGCATTCGATTTTTCCGGGGCACATGTCTGTGTGTTCGGCGGGACCAGCGGGATCAATCTGGGCATCGCCAAGGGCTTTGCCGCTGCCGGCGCACGGGTCATGGTTGCCAGTCGCAGCCAGGACAAGGTCGATGCCGCGGTCGCGACGCTTCAAGCGATGGGAGCCGATGCCCGGGGTGCGGCACTGGATGTGCGCGACGCCGCGGCCGTCGAGGCCGCCCTTGCTGACACCCATGCGGCCTGGGGCGAGATCGACGTGCTGATCTCCGGCGCTGCGGGCAATTTCCCCGCTCCCGCAATGGGGATGAGCGTGAATGCCTTCAAGGCCGTGGTCGATATCGACCTGATGGGCACCTATCACGTCATGCGGGCGGGATTTTCGCGGCTGCGCCAGCCGGGCGCGAGCGTGATCAACATCTCCGCCCCGCAGGCCCAGCTTGCCATGCCGCTGCAGGCCCATGTCTGTGCGGCCAAGGCCGGGGTCGACCTGCTTACGCAGAGCCTGGCGCTGGAATGGGGCCCGGTCGGCATTCGCGTGAACGCCATTGTGCCCGGCCCGGTGCGTGAGACCGAAGGCATGGCACGGCTGGCCCCAACCCCGGATATGCAGGCCAAGGTCGACCGTTCAGTGCCGCTGCGCCGCCAGGCCGGGGCCGAGGAGATTGCGAGCGCGGCGCTGTTCCTTGCCTCGGACGCTGCGTCTTACATTTCGGGCGTGCTCCTGCCCGTCGATGGCGGGTGGCTTGCCGGCGGCGTGCCGCTCGACCTCACCGCACCCTAAACCAAGCTCTGGGCTGCGCCCCGAACGTCGCCGCCGCAGGGTCGTATCAGCGCTGGAAGCCGGGCGAGCCCGCGATTAGGGTGGCGCTGCTCGGACCCCGTCCTGTTTTGGAGATGTGTCATGACACTTGCGCGCGGCCGCCATTTCCTGTCGATCCCCGGCCCTTCGGCCATGCCCGAGCGGGTGCTGGCGGCCATGCATCGGGACGCGCCCAACATCTATGAAGGCGAGATCATCCGGCTGACCCAGACGGTGCTGACGGGGCTGGCCGATGTGGCCCGCACCCGGCATTCGGCGATGATCTACATCGCCAATGGCCATGGCGCCTGGGAGGCTGCACTGGTCAACACGCTCAGCCCCGGCGACCGGGTGCTGTGCCTGGCCACGGGCCGCTTCGCGCTGGGCTGGGCGGATATGGCCGAAAGGCTGGGCGCAGTCGTCGACCGGCTCGATTTCGGCTCGCAAGCCCCGGTTGAGCCGCAGGCGGTCGAAGATGCGCTGCGCGCCGCGCCGGACACAAAGGCGGTGCTGGTCTGCCAAACCGACACCGCGACCTCGGTGCTCAACGACATTCCCGCGATCCGCGCCGCAATGGATGCGGCCGGGTCCGATGCGCTCCTGATGTCCGACAACATCGCCTCGCTGGCCTGCGACGAGTTCCATATGGATGATTGGGGCGTCGATGTGATGGTGGCCGGCAGCCAGAAGGGTCTGATGACGCCGCCAGGGCTGGGGCTGGTCTTTGCCGGGCCAAAAGCCCGGGCCGCGCGCAAAACCGCGGCCCTTGTCACCCCCTATTGGGATTGGGAGCCGCGGATATCGGCCGACGAGCAGTACCGCATCTTTTGCGGCACCGCCCCGACCCACCACATCTATGGTCTGGCCGCGGCGCTCGACATGCTGGCCGAGGAGGGGCTGGAGCAGGTCTGGGCCCGCCACCGGCTGCTGGCGCGTGCCGTTCATGCCGCGGTCGAGGCTTGGGGCCAGTCCGGGCCCTGGGCGCTCAACATTGCGAACCCCGCTGCGCGCTCGACGGCGGTGACGGTGATCCGTGCCGGGTCGGTCGATGTGCCGGCATTGCGGCAATTTGCCGAACATGAGCTGGGCGTGACGCTGGGCATCGGCCTGTCGCTGGGCGACCCGCAGGCCGGCGCACGCGACACCGGTGTTTTTCGCATCGGCCATATGGGACATCTGAACCCGCCGATGCTCCTGGGCACGCTGGGTGCCATCGAAACGACGATGGCAGCACTGGGCCTGCCGCATGGGCGCGGCGGTGTCGATGCGGCCGCCGCCACGATTGCTGAGGGTCTCAGCGCGATGTCGCGGGCCGCGCAGTAGCGGGGTCCGTCGTCGACGCCCCGGCGCGCCGGCAGCGCACCGAGCAGAACCGAACCTCCTCCCACACGGCGGCCCATTTCTTGCGCCAGGCAAAGGGCCGCCCGCAGGCGGCACAAAGCTTGTGCGGCAGATCGCCCTTCTTGCGCATCTTGGCCATCAGTCGCCCAGGTCCAGCGCCATTTGCCGCGGCGGTTTTGGCCGCCGGTCGGGGCGCCGTCGGCTGCCATGCTTGTGCGCCAGCGCCTGCCCGGTCTCCCAAAACCCTGGCTTGCGACGCACGGCATAAATCTTGGCCTTGGCATCGCGCGCGGCGGCCTCATGATCGAGGATGCGATCGGGATAGGCGAGCGTCGCGGCACCCTCCCAAGTCCAGGGCGTGTGCAAATAGGCGTCCGGCACCGGGCTCAGCTCCGGCAGCCAGCGGCGGATGAAGCGTCCGCCCGGATCCTGATCATGCCCTTGCTTGACGGGGTTGTAGATGCGCAGCGTGTTGATGCCGGTGGTGCCCGATTGCATCTGGCTTTGCGGCCAGTGAATGCCCGGCTCGTAATCGGTAAAAAGCCGAGCCAGCACCAGGCCCGAGGCGCGCCATGGCAGCCAAAGATGGTAGCTCGCCACGGCCTGAAGCATGGCGCGCATGCGAAAATTCATCCAGCCCGTGGCAGCCAGGCAACGCAGACAGGCATCGACGAACGGCAATCCGGTTTCGCACTTAGCAAAGGCCTCCAGGCGGTCGGCATCGGGGATGTCGGGGCGCAGCCCGTCCATGGCCGGGTGGAGGTTCTCGAACTCCAATCTGGGCGCGTCCTCCAGCTTTTGGGTGAAATGGTCGCGCCAATGCAGGCGGCCGATGAAGGATGTCAGCGCCGCGCGCATCGCTTTGTCCGCTGTTTCGGCCCTGGCAGCATGGGCGGCCTGGACAGCCTCGCGGGTCGACAGCGTGCCCCAGGTCAGATGCGGCGAGAGGCGCGAGCAATGGATCGCACCCGGGCCGGGCGCCGACATCGCACGCCGATAGGGCCGGGCCCGCTCGGCAAGAAAGCTCTCCAGCAGGGCGCGCGCCGCCGCCCGCCCGCCCGGTTGCCGCTGCGGACAAGGATCCGGGGCAAGACCCAGCGCCGATGCAGCGGGAATGCCTCCGGGCTCCAGTGCCAGCGGGGGCAGGGCCGGCGCCTTCAGCACCGGCTGCGCCATCAGCTTGTCAAAACGCTGGGTCCAGCCATTGCGGCTGGTCAGGCGCCGCACCACGCCGGATTGCACAGGCTCATGCCAAGGAATGCCGGCACCGCGCGCCCAATCCGCAACCGCCCGGTCGCGCGCAAAGCTCCAGCCATTGCCGGTTTCCTGATGCGACCAGAGCGCTGCTATGCCCGGCTCGCGACGAACCTCCTCCAGCACGTCGACCGCGGCACCTTGGCGCACCACCAGGGGCGCGCCGGCCGCGGCAAGAGCGGCGCGCAGCGTGGCCAAGCAATCGGCCGCGAACTCCCAATGCCGGGCGGCAACATCCGGCTGGGCCCATTGCGCGGGGTCGACGATGAAGAGCGGCAGAACCTGCCCGCCATCGGCCCGCGCCGCCTCGGCAGCGGCGGTCAGCGCCGGATGATCGTCGACGCGCAAATCGCGCTTGAACCAGACGATGTGACACGGCGTCTGCCACGGCGGAGAGGCTGTTGCGACCATAGTCGCAGACCTAGGCGCGGGGCGGGAGAATTCCAGCGATGGCAGTCCGACGATTGCGGTTGGAGCTAGAAGAAACTCTGCGGTTAGAAGAAGCTTTGCGGGTCGATGTCGATGCTGACCCGCACCGCGCTGGGCGGTTTGACGGCGGCGCGCCAGGCCCGCAGGGCCGGCTGCAGGATCACGCCCTTGGGCGCTTTGACCAGAAGCCGGATGCGGGTGCGGCCCCGGATGCGGCTGATCGGGGCCGGGGCGGGTCCGAAAAGCTCCGCGCCGATGGCGCGCAAC
>JBCDDO010000079.1:0-9152 GCA_039180245.1 Pseudomonadota bacterium
CCGCAAAGCTCCGGCTGAGGCTCACCAAATGGGGCGCCTGGCTGCTGATCGGCCTGGCCACCGGCGGCGCCTGGGTGTTCTATTTCGCCGATGCGCCCACGCTTGCGGTCGATCTGGTCACCGGGGCCGCACATCCCGTCGCCTACAGCTCGATCGCAATTCTCACCGCCACGACCTTCATCTTCGGCGGCTTCATGCGCGAGCAGATCTGCATCTATATGTGCCCCTGGCCGCGCATCCAGGCCGCGATGATGGATCCCAGCACGCTGACGGTCAGCTACCGCGACCATCGCGGCGAGCCGCGCGGCAAGCACCAAAAGGCCCAGGCCGAGACGGTTTTTGGCGATTGCATCGATTGTTCGGCCTGCGTGGCCGTCTGCCCGATGGGCATCGACATTCGCAACGGACAGCAGCTTGAATGCATCACCTGTGCGCTCTGCATCGATGCTTGCGACGATGTCATGGCCAAGATCGGCAAGCCGCGGGGGCTGATCGACTATATCACCCTGTCGGATCAGGAGGCCGAGGCGCAGGGCGAGGCGACCGTGCCCGCCTGGCGCCGCGTGGTGCGGCCGCGGACCCTGCTCTACTTCACGCTTTGGGCCGGGATCGGGCTTGCCATGCTGGTCACGCTCTTTATGCGCGACAGCATGGGCCTGACCGTCGCCCATGATCGCAACCCGGTCTATGTGCTGCTCTCGGACGGGGCGATCCGCAATGGCTACACCGTCAAGATCGCCAATCGGAATGCCCAGGCGCGGGTCTACACCCTCTCGGCCCGCGCGCCGATGCCGGTCAGCGTGACAGTGCAGGGCGAGCCCGGGCTCGCGGTCGAGGTGCCGCCCGATGCGATCCGCGAGGTTCGGGTCTTTTTGACCGGCGATCCGGTCTTTGCGATGATCGGCGACAATCCCATCGAGATTTGGATCGAAGACACCCGCACGCGCGAGCGCCAGATGACGGAGAATTTCTTCATGGGAGCCGAGCAATGACCCGTCCGCCCACCCAACCAGCCCAACCCGTCCAATCGGCCCTGCCTGCCCCCAGGCCGCTCACCGGCCGCAGCGTGGCCATCATCGCGGCCTCGGCATTTGCCGTGATCCTGTCGGTCAACCTGACCATGGCGTGGTTTGCAACCAGCGGCTTTCCCGGACTGGTGGTCAAGAACTCCTACATCGCCTCGCAACGCTGGGACCGAACCCGCGCGGCGCAGGAGGCGCTGGGCTGGGAGGTGCGGGCAGAGTTTGCCGATGGCGTGCTTGACGCCCGGTTCGCGGATCGCAACGGCGCGCCGCTGGCGGGCCTGATCGTCACGGCCGAGATTGCCCGCCCCACGGCCGATGTCGGCGTCCGGACCGTCACGCTTGCCCCCCAGGGCGCGGTCTATCGCATCGCGCTTGCCGATCTGGCGGAAGGGCGCTGGGTGGCGCGCTTGACCGCGATTGGCCCCGATGGCGCGGTTTGGACCGGCCATGCCCGCTTCTGGGCCGGCTGAC
This sequence comes from Pseudomonadota bacterium, assembly GCA_039180245.1. Lineage (GTDB taxonomy): Bacteria > Pseudomonadota > Alphaproteobacteria > Rhodobacterales > Rhodobacteraceae > J013. Next base: position 1,497 of record JBCDDO010000079.1, read on the forward strand.
CGCATGCCCAGGGACAGGGCCCCCGATTGCCCACCTCCTTCCGACAGCGCGTCGCCTGTCGAAGGCCTGTTGCCTGTCGACGGCCCGTCGCCCGCCGACAGACCGCCCTCTGCCGACAGCCCGCCTTCTGCCGACAGCCCGCCGCCTTCCGACAACCCGTCATCTGCCGGCCGCGCGCCGGGCGCTGCTGGTCTGGTTACGAAACGGGCGGCGAGGGACGGCGAAAACACCCCCAGCCTGCAGCATCCCGGACCGGGCCTCTGTTGCGGTGCCGGCCCTCTCTGGCAGGCGCCCGTCGCTTCCGCGCCCCCGTCCGCTGCTTCCGCGCGCCCGTCCGCATACACGCCGCTCGGCCAGGACCCCGCCGAGATGTTCGCGCGCGACCTGCCCGATGGCAGCAGGGCGCTCGACCTGCATCTGCCCGATGTGCGCTGTGCGGCCTGCATCGGCACGGTCGAGCGCGGGCTTGCGCAGATCCCCGGTGTGCAGGAGGCGCGGCTCAACCTCTCGCTCAAGCGTCTTATGCTGCGCTATGACCCGGCCCTGACGGGTGCATCGGCGCTCATCGTGCAGCTGGCAGCACTGGGCCATGCCGCCCGTCCGCTCGATGCCGATGCAATGCGCGAGATCGGGCGCGATGCCACCGGCCGCGATCTTGTCGCCCGGCTGGGCGTGGCCGGGTTCGCGGCGATGAACATCATGCTTCTGTCCGTGGGCATCTGGGCGGGGGCCGATGCCGCGACCCGCGATCTCCTGCACTGGGTCTCGGCCCTGATCGCGCTGCCGGCGATTGTCTTTGTCGGCATGCCCTTTTTTCGCGCGGCCTGGGGAGCGCTGCGCGTCGGCCGGCTCAATATGGATGTGCCGATCAGCCTGGCCATGCTGCTGTCGCTCGGCGTGTCGCTTTCCGAGACCATTCAGGGCGGGCGCGAGGCCTATTTCGACGCCGCCATCATGCTGGCCTTTTTCCTGCTTTTGGGGCGGGTGCTCGACCATCGCACCCGGCGTCTGGCCCGCTCGGCCGCGGCCGAGCTTGCCGGGCTGACCGCGCGCAGCGCGCAGCGTCTCTCCGAAGCGGGGCCCGAGCTGGTGCGCGCCGAGGATTTGCGCCCGGGCGATCGGGTGCTGGTGGCCGCGGGTGAGACCCTGCCGGCCGATGGCCGCGTCGCAGATGGCATAAGCGAGATCGACCGCTCGCTCGTCACCGGCGAAAGCCGGCCCGATCCGGTCGCCCCCGGCGACATGCTGCATGCCGGCATGATCAATCTGGCCGCCCCGCTGACGGTCACCGTCACCGCCGTGGGCGCCCAAACGCTCTTGGCCGAGATCGGGCGCATGGTCACGGCGGCCGAAGCCGGGCGCAGCCGCTACACCCGGCTTGCCGATCGCGCAGCCCGGCTCTATGCGCCGCTGGTCCATCTTGCCGCGGCGGCCACCTTCATCGGTTGGTGGTCGGCGGGGCTGCCGGCGCGTGAGGCGCTGATGATCGCCGCGGCGGTGCTCATCATCACCTGCCCCTGTGCCCTCGGTCTCGCTGTGCCGGTGGTCCAGGTGGTGGCGGGCGGGCGGCTGTTTCGTGCCGGCGTCTTTGCAAAGGACGGCACGGCGCTCGAACGCCTGGCCGAGGCCGATTTGGTGGTCTTTGACAAAACCGGCACGCTGACCACCGGACGCCCGGTCGTCACCGACCTGCCGGCGGACCCCGCGGCGCGGGCGGCAGCGCTCGCCTTGGCCCAGAGCTCGCGGCATCCCTATTCGCAGGCGATCGCGGCCTGCCTGCGCGATCTGGGCATTTTGCCTGCCCAGATCGAGGCGCTGTGCGAGCGGCCCGGCGCCGGTCTGTCCGCGCGGCTCAAGGGGCAGGAGATCAGACTTGGCCGGGCCGCGTGGCGCCTGGGCGAGGCACCCGATCCCGGCAGCACCGGCATGTCTGCCGCAGCAGGGGTCGCCCCGGGGCCATCGCAGGGGCCATCCGAGGGGCCATCCGAGGGGCCATCCGAGGGGCCATCAGATCGGGCGCCGGCGACGCCTTGCCCCGACCAGGGTGCTGCCTTGCGCGGCCCGCCCGACCGGCATTTCGCAGAAGGGCGCGCGCTCGAGGCAAGCCCGGGCCGGGACGAACCTGTCGAACGCCCTGCTGACGGGGCGTCGGAGGTTTGGCTCAGCGGCGCGGGCTTTTGGGCGCGGTTTCGCCTTTCCGATGCGCTCAAACCCGATGCGGCGGAGAGCGTCGCCGCCCTCAAAGCCCGCGGGCAGGCCGTGGCGCTTTTGTCCGGCGACGCGCCGCAGAGTGTTGCCGCCATAGCCGCCCAGGCCGGGATCGATGCCTGGCAGGCCGGCCTCACCCCGGCCGACAAGGCCCGGGCGCTTGCCGCGCTGGCCGCCTCGGGCCGCCGGGTCTGCATGGTGGGCGACGGCATCAATGATGCTCCGGCTTTGGCGGCCGCCCATGTCTCGGTTGCGCCGGCCTCGGGCAGCGATATTGCCCGCGCCGCGGCCGATCTCGTCATCCCAGCCGATAGGCTTGCCCCGCTTTTGCTGACCTTCAGCGAGGCAGGGCGGGCCCGGCGCCGCGCGCTTGAAAACTTCGCCATCGCCGCGCTTTACAACCTGATTGCGATCCCGGTGGCGGTGGCCGGCCTGGTCTCGCCGCTGGTCGCGGCCCTGGCAATGTCCGGCTCCTCGATCCTGGTGACCCTGAATGCGCTGCGCCGCGGCGGTGGTGCGGCATGACTGCGCTCGCCTGGCTCATTCCAGTCTCGCTGGGGCTCGGGCTTGCCGGTCTTGCGGCGTTTCTCTGGTCCTTGCGGGCGGGACAGTTTCGCGACATCGAAGGCGATGCGGCCCGCATCCTGCTGCCCGAGGATCCCGATCCCAACCTGGCAGCCTCGCCCCCATCTCACAGCCCGCACCACAGCCCGGTCCCGCCCGATGTCGCAACCCGACCGCGCCCCCCCGCGTCGCGCTGATGCAAGGCGGCGAGGGCGCCCGCCCCCAGGCGGCGCCCGAGGCACTCGCACGACCGGGCCGAAGGTCCGGTCTCCGTGTGATTGCCGGCCCATCGGCCCCCGCTGCGACCCCCGCTTCGGCCCCCGCTGCGACCCAGGGTACGGCCCGGGCGCGGCCCAAGATACGGCCCAGGGTGCTGTCTCGGGTGCGGTCTCGGGCGGCCGACAGGGCTCACGGTGCAACCGCGCCCTCGAACCCTTCCACCCGGCGCAGCCGAAAGAGCGTGCGCCCCGCCAGCCGGTCGAGCGGCACCTCCACATCCAAATGATCGCCGGCCGCGTCGATCTCAAACACCGCCTCCAGCGAAACCTCCTCGGCCACATAGCGCTCGGTCCGGAAACTGCCCGGCGCTGCCTGGGCGGCAAGCCGCTCCAGTGGCGCCTCGCCGACCATCAGCGCGCCGTCAAACTCCACCGAGCGCAGGCTGGCGCCGCTGAATCCACATCGAGCAGCACCGCACCGCCGAAATCGGCCGCATCCAGCGCCGCCCCGGCAAAGGAGACATCGGCCAGAAACGCCGCCCGGAAGCGGGCGAAATAGGCCGTGGCCCCGTCAAAGCGGACCTCTTGCAAGAAGGCATTGGAAAACTCCGCCCCAATCGGATGGGCGGGCAGCGCAAAGGGCATCGGCCCCATCGGCGGCGGCACCTCTCGGCCCGGCACCGCGGCAAAGCTGCTGCGCCGCAGGATGCTGCCGGCAAAGCGCGCGCCATAAAGGGTGGCACCGCCGAAATCGGCCTCGATCAGCGTGAGGCCCGAGAATTGCGCCTGCGACAGGGTCAGATAGCGAAAGCTGGTCTGAAAGATCTCGGCCTTGCGGATCTCGGCAAAGGAAAGGTCCGCCCCGCGCATGGCAAGCCAGCTCAGATCGCGCAGCCCATTGTTGTAGAGTGCCGCGATCAGCAATCCCCGCTCGGGGCTGACCGGCTGCGCCATCAGCCGCGGCCGCCCGTCGCCCGGCGGCTGCGCGCCGACCGCGGCGGCAAATTGCGGCAGATCCGGGCGCAGCGCCGCCGCCTCGACCATGGCCGCGCGGTGGTCGCGGGTGGCATCGGCCACGGCCAGATACCGATAGGGCCGCACCGTCAGGCTGGCCAGAACCATGCGCTCGACCAGCCCCGGTGAGATCTGGGTGGCAAGCGCATAGGGCGGGTCCTCGCCGGCCGCGCTCAACGCCGCAGTCTCGGCGGCCAGATCCTGGGCAATGGCCGCGATCTGGGGCAGAACGCCGGCGCTGCGCTGGGCTTCGCTGAGCTCGATCGAGGCGGCGATCCAGCCCGTCTGCTCTTCCAAGAGCGCATTCTGCTCATGCAGCCGCAGCGCCTGCTCGCCGATCAACTCGTTTTGGCGAAAGAGCAGCGTCGTCCCGGCGAGCGCCGCCAGCGCGGCGACCAGCGCGGTCAGCGCCCCGATCATCCAGCGCCGGCCCGACACCACCGTATAGCGCGCCAGCACCGCTTCGGTCAGATCGCGCCCGGCCACGACCATGCCGTCCTCGTCGCGCCGCACCGCCGAGCGGGCGAAATCGGCAATCGGCGCGGAAAGCCGCGAGATCTCGGTGTCGGTCACGTCAAACAGCCAGGCCAGCAGCCGGCGGCGAAAGACCACCGCCAGCAGCGCCACCGCGCCGATCAGAAAGGCCGCGATCAGAAAGGCGGTCAGCACCAACGACAGGCGCACGAAGAGAAAGCCCTGGCCCGAAAAGGCCAGGAACATCCCCAGGCCCAGGCCGACGCCGAAAAGAAAGATGCCGTAGCCCGAGGCAAAAAGCGCCCGCGCCGACGCGCCCGAGGCTTTGCGCGCGACCGCGTCGCCGCTCGGCGCCTGCACCGTTTGCGCGGTCTGGCCTCGTTTGCCCATATGCCCCGGCTCACCCCATCTGCACTGCTCGGCGCAGGATGGGCCAAGCCGGGCCTGCCGGTAAGGCGGCGCATTTTCCCTGCGGCGCGGCCGGTCCGCTCTGTTAGGATGCGCGCGCAGGGGGAATCGCAGCACCAGACCTGGGAGGGCCCGCATGACCGTCTCTCACTTCACCCGCATCGTGGCTTTCGGCATGGGCGTGCTTGCCCTCGGCGCCCCGCTTTCGGCGCAGGATGAGGCGCAGCCCGTTCCCGACCGTCGGGTGATTGCGGTGCCGGACACCGATTTTTGGGGCGGCGATCTGCGCGCCATCTACGACACCGAAAGTGCGCTGTGCGAGCGGGCCTGCCTGGGCGAAGCGGCCTGCACGGCCTTCACCTTCAACGAGCGTGCCAATGCCTGTTTTCTCAAATCGGGCTTTGACCGGATCGAACCCTATGAGGGCGCGCTCTCGGCCATTTTGGTGCCGACGCCGCCGGAGATAATCGACCGGGCCCTGCGCCGGGCGTCGGCCCTTGCGTTCCTGCCCGAAGGCTGGCTGGCCGCGGCGCGCAATCAGGCGCTGGCGCTGGGCCGCGAGACGGCGCTGCCCGTCAGCTCGGCCGATGCCATCGGCGCTCTGCCCGACGACCCCACCCAAGGGCTCAACGATCGTGTCACTCTGGCACGGCTGGCCGCCCGGGTGAACCGCTCGGACGCGGCGGCCGACTGGCTGGCCTATGGCCGGCTCGCGCTCTCGATCCGTGGCAATGAAAGCGCCCAGCGGCGTATGCGCAGCCGCGCGACCTCGGCGCTGATCAATGCCGTTTTGCGCGCCGAAGATGCCTATGTGCATGGCGCGGCCCTTCTGGGCCTGGCCGAGATGCTGGAAAGACGCGGCTTTGCCAAGCTCTCCATTCCCGCGCTGCGGCTGGCGGTTGCGGCCGATCCGCGTCCGCTGAGCGAAGAGGCGCTGGAGCGTGCGCTGCGCCTCTATGGCTTTCGCGTCACCAGCACCGATGTGCAGTCCGACGCGGCCGCGCCGCGCATCTGCATCGCGTTCTCGGAGGATCTCGCCGAGGCCGGCATCGATTATGCCGCCTATCTGCGGCTGGGCGGCGCGGATCTGCCCGTCACCGCCGATGGCAGCCAGCTCTGCATCGATGGTGTGCTGCATGGGCAGACCTACAACGTGGTGCTGCGCGCCGGCCTGCCCTCGGCCAGCGGCGAAAGCCTCGACGATCCGGTCGAGCTTTCGCTTTACGTGCGCGACCGCAGCCCCGCGCTGCGCTTTACCGGGCGCGACTATATCCTGGCCCGCACGCCGGATGCGTCGATCCCCATCGTCACGGTCAATCTTGCCGAGGTCGATCTGCAGATCCACCGCGTGGGCAGCCGCAACCTCATGCCGATCCTGCAAAGCGGCACGCTGGGCGCGGCGCTCAACACCTATGATGTCGGGCGCATTGCCGAGCGGCTGGGCGCGGCGGTCTGGACCGGCACGGCCGAGGTCGCGCAGCCCGTCGGGCAGGGGGTCAATGAGGATGTGACCACCGCCCTGCCGATCGGCGATGCCTTGGCCGCCTTCGAGCCCGGGGTTTACGTGATGACCGCGCGGATCCCCGGCGATACCGAGCTGTGGCGCGATGCGGCCACGCAATGGTTCGTGGTCACCGATCTTGGCCTGGCCACGGTAAAGGGCAGCGACGGGCTGCATGTGATGGTCCGCGGCCTGGGCAATGCCGCGGCACGCGACGGGGTAACGCTGACCCTGATTGCGCAGAACAACGAGGTGCTGGGCAGTGCGACCACCGATGCGCGCGGCTATGCGCGCTTCGCACCGGGGCTGACCCGCGGCGAGGGCGGCATGCAGCCCGCATTGCTGACCGCCGAGGATGCGGCCGGCGATTTTGTCTTCCTCAGCCTGGCCGATGCGGCGATGGATCTGTCCGATCGCGGGGTGGAGGGGCGCGTCGCGCCGCCGCCGGTCGATGTGTTTGTCGCCACCGAGCGGGGGATCTACCGCCCCGGCGAGACCGTGCATGCAACCGTTCTGGCCCGCGACGGGCTGGCGCGCGCGGTGACCGGCCTGCCGCTGACCGCGATCATCCGCCGCCCCGATGGGGTCGAGCATGCGCGGCTCGTGCTGCCCGATACGGGGGCGGGCGGGCGCAGCCTGTCCCTCACGCTGCCAGCTGCGGCCCTGCGCGGCGGCTGGCAGATCGCCCTGCATGCCGACCCCAAAGCCCCGCCGCTGGCCAGGACCAGCGTGCTGGTCGAGGATTTCATCCCCGAGCGGATCGATTTCGAGCTGTCGCTGGCCGAAGGTCCGGTCTCGCTCGACAACCTGCCATCCCTGGGCATCGAGGCGCGCTATCTCTATGGCGCGCCGGGCGCCGATCTGAGCATCGAGGGCGAGGTCACGCTGAGCGGCACGCGCGCGCTGCCCGGCTGGCCCGGGGTGCTGTTCGGGCTGGAGGATGAGGCGGTCTATCCGGTCTCCGAACCGCTTGGCCCGGCCCGCACCGGGCCCGAAGGCCGTGCCGAGCTCACGCTCGCGCCGCCGCAGCCGCCCGAGGTCACCCGGCCCTTCGAGCTCACCGCCACGGTTCGGCTGGCCGAAGGCTCGGCCCGGCCGGTCGAGCGCAGCCTCACCCGCCCCGTCACCCCGCGCGGCGCGACGCTGGGCATCCGGCCGCTTTTCGAGGAGAGCGTCGAGGAGGGCGGGCTGGCCCGGTTCGAGGTTCTGGCCGTCGGGCCCGACCTCTCGGCCATCGACATGCCGCGCCTGGGCTGGACGCTCAGCCGC
>JBCDDO010000080.1:0-9106 GCA_039180245.1 Pseudomonadota bacterium
AAATTCGGCCAGCCGGGTGATCATCGCCCCATCGCCATCGTAAAGACAGGCCAGGACCCGCCATTCCGGCACCCGGACCCCCTGATTGCGTGCATGTGCATGGAATTCGGCACTCGCCCGCTCGCTGACCGCGGCCAGCAGATAAAGCAGGTAGGAACCGACAAATCCGGCCTCGGGGTCGGGCGCTTGGGGTCTGTCCATACAATCTCACTTTCTGCTTGACCCGCTTTATATGAATTTTCATATTAATGGGGAAGAGGAGTTTTCGCATGACGCTCACCTTGCGTGTGGCAGGCATTCATGACGAGACCGACCGGATCCGGGTCTTTGAGCTGGAATGCCCGGCACGGCCGGCGCATGAAGCGGGGGCGCATATCGATGTGGCACTTGCTCCGGGCAGCCGTTCCTATTCGCTGATCGATTGGCCGGGGCAGACCGGCTGGCGCATTGCCGTGCAGTGCGAGGATGCAGGCCAGGGCGGCAGCCAGGCCATGCATGCGCTCGCCTTGGGCGATGCGCTCACCGCCCTGGGGCCGAAGAACGATTTTCCGCTGGCCGAGCATGCCGGCCCCGCGCTGTTGCTGGCGGGCGGCATCGGGATCACCCCGCTGATCAGCCATGCTACGGCGCTGCAAGCTGCGGGCCGGCCGTTTGCCATTCACTACACGACACGGTCGCGGTCTGCGGCGGCCTTTATCGACCCTCTGCAGGCAGCCTTTGGCGCGGCGCTGACCCTGCATCACGACGATGAAACGCCGCTGGATCTGCCTGCCCTCATGGGCGTGCAAAGCCCGGACACGCATCTCTATCTCTGTGGGCCGCGTGGCATGATCGATGCGGCTCGGGCCGCCTTCATCGCGGCAGGTCTGCCGGAGAGCCAGCTGCATATTGAGCTTTTCGAGACCACCCAGCCGCAGGAGGGCGACCAGCCCTTTGAGGTGGAAGTGGCCGACACCGGCGATGTCTTCACCATCCCGCCAGGCAAGACCATCATCGAGGTGCTGGAAGCGGCCGGCCACGATCTCATCTATGACTGCCAGCGCGGCGATTGCGGCATCTGCCAGACCGATGTGATCGCCGGCGAGCCCGATCACCGCGATGTGGTGCTGTCGGAGGCCGAGCGCGCATCGGGCAAACTCATCCAGATCTGCGTGAGCCGGGCGAAATCCGCGCGGCTGGTCCTGGATCTCTGAGAGGAAGGCCCCCATGCACGGCATCGACACCATGAGCGCCCTGGTCCAGTCCCATCAGGTGCATCGCGACATCTATATCAGCCAGGAGGTCTATCGGCTAGAGATGCAGAATCTCTACCGAAATGCCTGGATCTTTGTTGGACATGACAGCCAGGTCGTCAAGAAGGGCGATTATTACACCACCCAGATCGGCGATCAGCCGGTGATCATGGTGCGGCATTCCGACAATGAGGTCTATGTTCTTTACAATCGCTGCCCCCATAAGGGCACCAAGATCGCCATCGACCGGCAGGGCAATACCGGCAAATTCTTCCGCTGCCCCTATCACGCCTGGTCCTTCAAGACCAATGGATGCCTGCTCGCGATCCCGCTGAAGAAGGGCTATGAGGGCACCGGGCTCGACGAGACCGAAAGCGCCAAGGGCATGAAGCCGGTCGGCGCGGTGAAGAACCATCGCGGCTTTGTCTTTGCGCGGCTGGCCGAGACCGGCATCGCCTTTGAGGCGTTCTTCGGCGACAGTCTCTCCTCGCTCGACAATATGGTCGATCGCTCGCCCGCCGGGCGGCTGGAGGTGGCCGGCCCGCCGCTGCGTTACTTGCATAAATGCAACTGGAAGATGCTGGTCGAAAACCAGACCGACACCTGCCACCCGATGGTCGCGCATGAAAGCTCGGCCGGCACGGCGGTGAAGATCTGGGATGAGATGGGCAATCCCGAACCGCGGCCCATGGCGATGCAGATCATCGCGCCCTTCATGTCGCCATACGAGTTTTTCGAGGAGATGGGCATCCGCACCTGGCCCAACGGGCATGGCCATACCGGGGTGCATCACTCGATCCATTCGGATTACTCGGCCATCCCCGGCTATTTCGACGCGATGGTCGCAAGCTATGGCGAGGACCGGACGCGCGCCATCCTGGGCGAGAACCGGCACAACACGGTCTATTTCCCCAACATTATGATCAAGGGTCCGATCCAGCAGCTGCGCAACTTCATCCCGCTGGCGGCCGACCGCACGCTGGTCGAAAGCTGGATCTACCGGCTGGTCGACGCACCCGACATGCTGCTGGCGCGCACGGCCATGTACAACCGCATGATCAACGCCCCCACCTCGATCGTCGGCCATGACGATCTGGAGATGTATGAGCGCGCGCAGGAGGGGCTGGCCGCCGATGGGCTCGACTGGGTGAATGTGCAGCGTCTGCGCACGGGGCCGGAGGATTTCGACGCCGAGGCGATCGAGAACGGCACCACAGAGCGGCAGATGCGCAACCAGTTCGACGCCTGGGTGAAGTTCATGGCCCCGCAGCCCGCCGCGGCGGCGAGGGCGGCGGAATGACCCCCAGCCGCGACGATCTCATCGACTTCGTCTATGCCGAAGCGCGGATGCTCGATGAGGGGCTTTATGACGAATGGCTCGCGCTCTGGATGCCCGAGGGGATCTATTGGATGCCGCTCGACTACAAGCAGACCGATCCGGATCTGATCACTTCGCTGCTCTACGAGGACCAGTTTATGCTGCGCCTGCGGGTGGAGCGGCTGAACGGCCAGCGCACGTTCTCACAAAAGCCCAAAAGCCGCTGCCATCATGTCATCCAGCGCCCTTTTGTGGATCTGCACGACCCGGACGCCAACCGCTACGTGACCAACACCAGCATGCATTATGTCGAGACCCGGCTCGACGAGCAGTTCCTGCTGGCGCTGACGGCCACGCATGAGCTGGTGATCGCCGAGGGTGCGCTCAGGATCGCCAACAAGAAGGTCGAGCTTCTGAATTCCGACGCCGCCTTCGGCAACATTCAGCTTTTGCCATGACTGGTTTTCCCCGCCTCTGCGACCTGACCTCGGTCTATGACGCCTTTGCCCAGACCGCCGCGCGCTGCTCCGACCGGCCGATGCTGAACGTCCAGCCCAGTACGGCGGAGATCTATGGGATTGCGGCCGGCGAGATCACCTATGCCGCGGCGGCGGCCGAGGTCGAGGCGCTGAGCGCGAGGTTCGCCGGCGCAGGCTATGGCGCGGGCATGCGGGTGGCGCTGCTGCTGGAAAACCGGCCGAGCTACTTCCTGATCTGGCTGGCGCTCAACCGGTTGGGTGTCTCCGTCGTGCCGATCAACCCCGACCTGCGCGCGGCCGAGCTGGAATATCTCATCGGCCATGCCGAGCCCGCGCTGATCCTCGCCTTGCCCGCCCGGGCCGAGGGGCTGCGCGCCGCGGCCGAAGCCGCTGGCATCGCCGCACCGGTCGTCGCCCCGGGCGATACCCCGCCGCCCCCGCGCCATGATGCCGCGATTGCGGGGCCCGAAACCGGCCAGGCCGCCGAGGCAGCACTTCTCTACACCTCCGGCACCACCGGCCAGCCCAAGGGCTGCGTTCTGTCCAACACCTATTTCCTCTATGCCGGCGATTGGTATGCCGAGCTGGGCGGGATCGGCACGCTGGAGGATGGCGCGCGGATGATCACCCCGCTGCCCGTTTTTCACATGAACGCCATGGCCTGTTCCTTCATGGCGATGATCGCAGTGGGCGGCTGTCTGACCGTGCTCGACCGCTTTCATCCCAAAAGCTGGTGGGCCGATGTGCGCGGCTCAAACGCGACCTGCCTGCATTACCTGGGTGTGATGCCGTCCATGCTGATGGGCGCGGCCGAAACCCCCGCCGATCGAGATCATCAGGTGCGTTTCGGCTTCGGCGCCGGGGTCGACCCGAAGCTGCAGGCGGGCTTCGAGGCGCGCTTTGGCCTTGAGCTGGTCGAGGCCTGGGCGATGACCGAGACCGGTGCCGGGGCGGCCATCTCGGCCCACACGAAAGACCGGCTGGTGGGCGCGGCCTGCTTCGGACGCCCAGCGCCGGAGGTTGAGACCCGGCTGGTCGACGCGGCCGGGCAGGATGCCGATCGGGGCGAGCTTTTGGTCCGCCGCGCCGGGCCCGATCCGCGCTTTGGCTTCTTCACCCGCTATTTCAAGAACCCTGAGGCCACCGATGAGGCCTGGGCGGGCGGCTGGTTTCACACCGGCGACATCGTGCGGTGCGACGCGGACGGCAATCTCTTCTTCATCGACCGCAAGAAAAACGTCATCCGCCGTTCGGGCGAGAACATCGCGGCGGTGGAGGTGGAATCGGTGCTGATGCGCCATCCGGCAATCCGGGCCGCCGGTGTCGCCCCCGTGCCCGATGCGATCCGCGGGGATGAGGTCTTTGCCTGTGTCGTTGCCGAAGGGCTGACGGCAAGTGAGCTCACGGCCGAGGCGCTGGCCGATTGGGCGCTGACCCAAATGGCCTATTACAAAATCCCCGGCTACATCGCCTTTGTCGAGGCGCTGCCCCTGACGGCAACGCAAAAGATCCAGCGCGCGGCGCTGAAGGCCCTGGCCGCCGAGTGCCTCGCCCAGAACCGCGCCGTCGATCTGCGGGCCCGCAAACGCCGGCAGGTCGCATGACGCCCCGCGCCCCCATGCCATATGACGGGGTGGTGGCGACGGCACCGGTTTCGATCCCCTATCGGCGCTACAGCCAGGAAACCGCGCATTGGTGGATCGCCGCGGCTTTGCGCGCGGCCTTGCAGCGCGCGGGGCTGGAGAAATCGGCGCTGGACGGGCTGACGGTTTCTTCCTTCACCCTTTTTCCCGACACGGCAGTGGGGCTGACCCAGCATCTGGGGCTCTGCCCGCGCTGGCTCGACCATATCCCGATGGGCGGCGCGTCGGGCGTGGTCGCGCTGCGTCGCGCGGCCCGGGCCGTGCAGGCGGGCGATGCCCGGATCGTGGCCTGCCTTGCCGGCGACACCAACCATATCGACAGCTTCCGCAAGCTGCTCTCCAGCTTCTCGCGATTTTCGATGGATGCGGCCTATCCCTATGGCTATGGCGGGCCCAATGCGAGCTTTGCGCTGCTGACCGACCGCTACATGCAGGAATTCGGCGCGACGCGCGAGGATTTTGGCCGCATCTGCGTGGCCCAGCGCGCAAATGCGCTGCGCAATTCCGGCGCGGTGATGAAACGCCCGCTGACCCTGGCGGAGTATCTGGCCGCGCGGCCGGTCGCCGATCCGCTGGCGCTTTATGATTGCGTGATGCCCTGTGCCGGGGCCGAGGCATTTCTGGTGATGCGCGAAGATGAGGCCGCACGGCTGGGCCTGCCCGCCGCCCGCATCGCTGCGACCATCGAGCGGCACAATGCCCATGCCGCAGACCCCATCCAGCTGCGCGGCGGCTGGACGGTCGATCGCGACACTCTCTGGGCGGTGGCGGGCTGCGCGCCGGACGATGTCGATCTGGTGCAGACCTATGACGATTATCCGGTGATCTCGGCCCTGCAGATCGAGGATCTGGGGTTTTGCGACAAAGGCGCGGCTGCAGAATTCCTGCGCGATCGGGATCTGACCATCGATGGAGATTTTCCGCACAACACCAGCGGCGGCCAGCTTTCGGCCGGTCAGGCCGGCGCCGCCGGCGGTTTTATCGGGCTGGTCGAAGCGCTGCGCCAGGTGACCGGAACCGCCGGCGAAACCCAGGTTGCCGGGGCGAAACGCGGCCTCGTTTCGGGGTTTGGTATGGTCAATTACGACCGCGGGGTCTGTTCGTCGGCCGCAGTGTTGGAGGCGGCATGACCGAGCCGCTCGCGCCACCGCCGCGCAAAGACCCCCAGCGTCGGACGGTCTCGCCGACGCTGCCGCCCCTGCCGCGCAGCCGGGCGGCATTGGGCCTCACCGCCGCGGCCGCCGAGGGACGGTTTGCCCTGCAGGTCTGCGACGATTGCGGCATGGTCCAATACCCGCCGCGGGACGCCTGCATGGCCTGCCTCTCGCCGGCGCTCATCTGGCGCGACCAGCCCCCGGGCGGGCAGCTTTTGGCCGAGACAACCATCCGCGTCTCGCCCCAGCTTTACTTCCGCGAGCGCCTGCCCTGGCGGATGGGCACCGTGCAGCTCGATGCCGGGCCGGTCGCCACCTGCCACATCCACAGCGATGTTGCGCGCGGCGCGCGGGTGCAAGTGCGGGCCCGGCTGGACCGAGCCGGCCAGGGGGTGTTGGTCGCCCTGCCGCAGGAGGAGACGCCGCATATGCAAGACGATCCGCTGATGCGCAGCCTGTCCTGCGACCCCAAACATCGCCGCGTGCTGATCGCCGACGGGCGCAACGCCAATACGCCGGCGCTGATCGCCGCCCTGCGCGCGGCCGGGGCGGCGGCGGTCTATGTGGGGATGCCCGAGGTCTGGCGCGGCGCGCCGGCGCTGGAGGCCGAGATCCTGCCCCTCGATGTCACCGACACCGCGTCGTTGACCCGCATGGCCGGCGAGTATGGCGGCAAGACCGACATTCTGATCAACAATGCCCGGCATCTGCGCCCGGGCGGGGTGCTGGGCGGCGACACGGTCTTTGCCCGCGAGGCGTTCGATGTGGGTCCGCTGGGGCTGATGCGCCTGGCGCAGGCCTTTGGGCCCGGCATGGCTGCGCGCACCGCCGACGGCACCAATTCGGCCGTGGCCTGGGTCAATATCCTGTCGGCCCATGCGCTGATCCCCCGCCCGGATTTGGGCGGGTTCTGCGCGGCACAATCGGCCACGCTCTCGCTGTCGCGGAGCTTGCGGGCGGAGTTCCGGCCAGCGGGCCTGCGGGTGATGAACCTTTTCGTTGGACCCACCGAGGATGATTGGCATCAGCCGCTGCCCCCGCCCAAGGTGACGCCCCAAGCCCTTGCCCGCGATCTCGTCCAGGGCCTGCAGCACGGGGTGGAGGATGTCTGGTGCGGCGATGTCGCAAAGGACATTCGCGAGCGCTATGCCGCCAACCCAAAGGTGCTGGAGCGGGAACTGACCGGAGGCGGTGCATGAGCGCGCTTGCGCCTCTCCTCGCTGGTCTCGCCACGGGCCGGGTGCGCGTGGTCGACCTCACGCACACGCTCGACCCCGATTTCCCCGTCATCATCCTGCCGCCCGAATTCGGGCAATGCGCCCGGTTTCGGATGGAGGAGGTCAGCGCCTATGACCATCGCGGGCCGGGCTGGAAATGGCACAACATCTCGATGAACGAGCACACCGGCACGCATTTCGACGCGCCCAGCCATTGGATCTCGGGCCGCGATGTCCCGCATGGCGCGGTCGATGAAATTGCCGTCGAGGCCTTTGTCGGCCCGGTCTGCGTCATCGATTGCTCGGGCGAGACCGACCCCGATTTCCTGCTCGAGCCCGGGCATATCGAGGTTTGGGAGGCCGCGCATGGCGCCATTCCCGCCGGGGCCTGGGTTCTGATGCGCACGGATTGGTCCAAGCGCAAAGGTGCGGCCTATCTGAACATGGCCGAGGACGGCCCGCATTCGCCCGGCCCCTCGGCGGCCGCGATCGAGGCATTGCTGGCCCGCGACATCCGCGGCTTTGGCACCGAAACGGTGGGCACCGATGCCGGCCAGGGCGCGCATCTGACCCCGCCCTATCCCGCGCATTTCCTGCTGCACGGGGCGGGCAAGCTCGGGCTGCAATGCCTCTCGGGCCTCGACCAGCTTCCCCCGACCGGCGCGGTGCTGATCGCAGCGCCGCTCAAGATCAAGGGCGGCACCGGCAGCCCGCTGCGGGTGCTTGCCCTGGTGGAGGAGCGATGAGCCTGACCGCCGTTATCACCGGGGCCAGCAAGGGGATCGGCGCCGATCTCGCGCAGGCGCTTTTGGCACAGGACTATCGAGTGGTGTCGATCGCCCGCCATGCGCCCGACTTCGCCCATCCGCAACTTTCAAGCGTTGAGGCGGATCTGCTCGACCCCGCAGCCACCGCGCAGGCCGCGGCCGAAATCGCCGACCGGCATCAGGTCAGCCATTTCATCCACAATGCCGGGCTGATCTGGCCCAACCTGGTCGAAGACGCCAAGCCCTCGGACCTAGCCGGCCTCACCCAGCTTCATCTCGGGGCGGCACTCACCCTGCTCCAGGCCTTCTTGCCCGCGATGAAGGCGCGGCGTTTCGGGCGGGTGGTCTTCAACGGCTCGCGCGCTGCACTCGGCGTGCCCACCCGCACGGCCTATTCCGCGACCAAGGCCGGGATGATCGGCATGGCCCGCACCTGGGCGCTGGAACTGGCCCCCCATCGCATCACGGTCAATGTCGTGGCCCCCGGTCCGGTGCGCACCGACAATTTCTGGGGCATCATCGAAAAGGACAGCGCGCAGGAGGCAGCACTGGCCGAGCGCATCCCGGTCGGCCGGCTGGGCGAGGTCGGCGACATCACCCGCGCCTTTCTCTATTTCTGCGATCCGCAGAACGGCTTTGTCACCGGCCAGACGCTTTATGTCTGCGGCGGCGCCAGCATCGGCATGCTGAATCTGTGACGCGCGTTGCCAAGGCCCGATCGGCCACGTTAACCTTTTGACAAAACAAGGACCCAACAGGAGAGACCAATGATCACCCGACTGATCTCGACCGCCACGGCGGCGCTGGCCTCGGCTGGCATGATGGCCGGCGCAGCCCTCGCCCAGACCGAGCTGACCTATTCGTCCTGGATCCCGTGGTCGCACCCGGTGAATGTCAACATCTACATCCCCTGGATGGAGGCGATCGAGAAGGAGAGCGAGGGCCGCATCACCTTCAAGCGTTTGCCCAAGCCGGTCGCCTCGCCGCCCGCGCATCTCGATGCCGTGCGCACCGGCCAGGCCGATGTCGCCTTTTCGGTCCATGGCTATTCGCGCAAGCAGTTCGCGGCCTATCTTTTTGCCGAGCTGCCCTTTTTGGGCGACAGCGCCGAGCTCACCTCAATCGCGCTGATGCGCACCCATGATGCGTTTCTGTCCGACAAGAACCTCTATCCCGGGGTGCATCTGATCGGCATGAACATGCACGGGCCGGGCGTGGTGCATCACTCCGAAAAGCACATCCTGACCCCCGCCGATATGGACGGCGAGAAGATGCGCACCGGCGGGCCGATCCCGC
>JBCDDO010000081.1:0-9058 GCA_039180245.1 Pseudomonadota bacterium
ATCGACGGGTTCGACCCCTCCATCGCCCCCGGCACGGGCACCCCCAGCCATGGCGGCTTTCTTTACTATGAGGGCTTGGAGCTCATCGCCGGGCTCGCCCAGCGCTGCCGCATCGTCGGGCTCGATCTGGTCGAGGTCGCCCCGGATTATGACCGCACCGGCTGCACCGCCATTCTCGCCGCCCAGCTCCTGCTCAACGCGATGGGGCGGATCCTGCATCACCGCTGACGCGCCCCAGCCGGGCAAATTCGGGCAACCTCGGGCAACCGCAGGCTTGGGCCGCCCGGCCCCCAGATCCAGACACCCAGATCCCGGCCCCAATCACCCCAACCCCAGCGCCCAGCCAAAAACACACCCGATCGCAGCTTGGCGCGGGCCTCCTGAGCGTCAGCCCCGCGCCCCTTCTTCTTGGTCCAACTACTCCGGGGGGTCCGGGGGGCTGGCCCCCCGGCATGGCCCCCACCGCACCCCGGCGCGCCGGGGCTCAGCCGGGATCGGCGACCATCACCTGGCGCTGGGTGCCCAGCCCCTCGATGCCCAGCTCCACCACATCGCCCTCTTTGAGATAGCGCGGCGGTTTCATCCCCATCCCCACCCCCGGCGGCGTGCCGGTGGAGATGATGTCCCCCGGCTGCAGCGTGAAAAACCCGCTCAGATAGCTCACAATATGCGCCACGCCGAAAATCATCGTCGCACTGGTGCCGCTTTGCATGGTCTCGCCATTGACCGTCAGCCACATGTCAAGCTTCTGCGGATCGGCAATCGCATCGGGGGTGACCAGCCAGGGCCCGGTCGGCCCGAACGTGTCGCAGCTCTTGCCCTTGGTCCATTGCCCCACCCGCTTCATCTGGAAATCGCGCTCCGAGACATCGTTGATCACGCAAAACCCCGCGACATGGGCCATCGCCTCGGCCTCCGAGACGTATTTCGCCGGCTTGCCGATCACCACACCGAGCTCGACCTCCCAATCCGTGGTGGTCGAGCCGCGCGGGATGATCACATCGTCATTGGGCCCGCAAATCGCCGAATTGGCCTTCATGAAAAGGATCGGCTCGCTGGGCGCCTCCATGCCCGATTCCGCCGCATGGTCGGAGAAATTCAACCCGATGCACATGAATTTGCCGGTGCCGCCCACGCAGGGCCCCAGCCGGGTGGCCGGGTCGAGCGCGGGCAGGCTGGCCGGGTCGACCCCCGCCAGCGCGCCCAGATCGGCCAGCACATCGCCCGCCAGGTCCGGCACCACGCCCGACAGATCGCGCAGCCCGCCCGTCGCATCCACAAGCCCGGGCCGCTCCGCCCCCGGCGCGCCATGTCTGACAAATTTCATGCCCACTCTCCCTGCATTTCGGCCCCTCCGCCTTACGGGCGGATTTGGCCCAAAACAACGCCAAACTTGCCGGGTATTGTTTACGTTTTTGGCTTTGCGAGCCCATCAATAGCCACATTGGTGATCAAAAACACCAGGGTCGGAGGCGGCGCTCCCTGGGTGACGCCGCTCTGGCCGGACCGGTGGTCCGAGTGTGTGTGCGTTGGCCTGCGGGGTGGGCAGGTCGGAGTGGTGCGATGCGTGTCTCATGCTGCCGCCTTGGGGGCGGTCTTCGGCATATTGGCAAGGTCACGGCTGCCTGGCTCGGGATGATCCCCGGGCCCGTCGGCCGGATCTGGCGCCACTGCACAGCCCTTCCCCTCATCGCCGGACCAGGGATCCGCCGCCGCGCGCAACCGCGCGGCACGATCGGATCTCGGGCCGCAATTTCCATGGGAGCGTGAACCGTCATGAGCAGTGAAACGATCGTCTTTGAGGCCGAAGACCTGGTTTTGGAGGATTTTCAGGTTGTCCATGGCAGCCAGGCCTCGGGCGGCAAGCTCATCAAGATCACCGACGACACCGGCACCGCGGCGACCGATTTCGGCCATGCCACCGGCATCTATCAGGTCTCGATCTGGGTGCAGGACGAAAATGACGGCCAATCGACCATCGAGCTGGTGGTCGACGGCATTGTCGTGGGCATCCTGACGCTCGACCGCGACGATGACGGCAATGGCTCGAACAATGGCGGGTTCTCGGAATTCGTGCTCGACGACATCATGATCGAGGCCGGCGCCGAGTTCGAGCTGCGCGCCTATAAGGATGGCGGCGAATGGGTCCGCATCGACAAGATCGAGCTGACCAAAACCGCCGATCTGGGCGACAGCACCGGGCCTGCCAGCGGTGTCGAAACGCTGATGAGCGAGGGGTTTGCCGGCAAGGGCCACATTCTGGAAACCTCCTCGAACATCGAACACAGCGATTTTGAGCGCAAGAACAACGCCGCCCTGACCGATGGCAATGATGATGGCAGCCTGGTTTTCCGCGCCATCGACCTTTCAGGCTATGAAAACGCCAAGATCACCCTGGATGCCAAGGTGCTCAAGGGCGGGTTCGAGGCCTGGGGCACCCAATATGGCGATATGGTGCGCATCGAGATCGTCGATCAGGACGGGACCGTCCATCTCCTCGACATGTTCTCGGGCACCGGCAATGCGATGACCGGCTCCGAAACCGGCCAGGTGATCGACAAGGGCGGCTTTGACGCGCTCAGCTGGGACATTCCCGCGGGGCTCGACAGCGCCCAGATCCGCATCGTCTCGGACATCTCGGCAAGCGGCGAGAAAATCGTCTTCGACAATCTCACCGTCACCGCCGAGCCCGCCACAGGCGGCGGCGGCGACCCGGTCACGCCGGTCGTCTACACGCTCGATGCCATGGATGATGTCTTTTCTGTGGGCGAGGCCGAGGACATTGCCGCCAATCTTCTGGCCAATGACGTGACCGACAGCCCCGAGCCGATCGCGCTGACCGGGGTGGAGGTGCTGGGCACGGCCAATGCCGGCCTTGATGTGACGCTCGGCCAGGCCTTCACGGTCACCACCGCGGGCGGGCGCGACGGCACCGTCACCGTCAATGCCGATGGCAGCTTCACCTTCGATGGCGGCGAAAACTTCACCGATCTGACCCAGGGCCAGACCGACAGCTTCCAGCTCACCTACACCGCCCAGATCGCGGCCGAGGATCAGGTCGATCACAACCTGCTCTTCGTGCTCGACATCTCCAATTCGACCGTGAACGGCAACAACACCGCCCAGGATGTGTTCGAAGGCACCGGCGTGGGCGATGTGAATGGCGACGGGCTCGCCGACACGGTGCTCGATGCGCAGATCGCCGGCGTGCTGGCCGCGGTGCAGAACCTCATCGCCAAGGGCGCGGACCCCTCCAAGATCGATATCGGCATCGTCACCTTCTCGGGCCGCGCCTCGGGCTACACCAATATCGACGCCGAAACCCTGGGCACGTTCGGCCTGGGCGACCCGGCGCTGAGCGATGCGCTGACCGGCATCACCCGCGGTGGCTGGACCAATTATGAGGCCGGGCTGGAACAGGCCCGCGACTGGTTCGGCGCGCAATCGGGCGACGGTGCGGTCAACAAGATGTATTTCCTCTCCGACGGCCGGCCGGCCATCGGCTATGTCGACGGCGCCTATGTCTATCAGGATGAGAGCGATTATGGCGACGAGGTTGCCGCCATCGCCAACACCTATGGCGCCGAAATCCACGCAATCGGGGTGGGGGCAAACTCCGATCTCGCCTATCTCGACCAGATCGACAATACCGATGGGGCCGAGCAGGTGCTCGACACCACCAGCCTGACCGCGATGCTGGAAGAAACCACCTCCGTGCTGGTCGAAGACACCGCCACGGTCACCGTCACCGTGAATGGCGAGGGCGTTGCGGTCACCATCGATGCGGTCGATGACGCCTTTAGCGTGGCCGAGACCGAGGATGTCGCCGCCAATATCCTGGCCAATGACACGACCGACGCGCCGGGCGGCCTGGCGGTCACGGCCATCGCAATCGTCAATGACGATGCCTCGCAAACCGACGTGACCCTGGGCGAGAGCTTCACCGTCACCACGGCGGGCGGGCGGACCGGCACGGTCACCGTCACTGCCGACGGAACCTTCACCTTCGATGGCGGCAGCGCCTTTGAGGAGCTCAACACGGGCGAGACCGACAGCTTCCGCCTGGCCTATACCGCCAGCGCCGGCGGCCAGACCAGCATCGCCCAGGACATCGATTTCGACATGCCCGATCTGCCGGCGGGCACCGTGATCACCGACCAGATCGCGGGCGTCAGCATCTCGGCCATCCGCGCCGGCCAGTCGAACGAAAACATGGCGATGATCTTCGATGCCGCCAACCCGACCGGGGGCGACAGCGATCTCTTCCAGCCCGGCGAGGGCAAGGTGCTGATCATCTCCGAAGATGGCGACAGCTCCGACCCCGACGACAATGCAAGCGGCGGGACGTTCTTTTTTGCCTTCGACACCCCCTCCACCGTCACCTCGCTCACCTTCCTCGACACCGAAGAGCCGGTTCCGCTGGTTCGGCTTTACGATGCCAATGACGCGCTGATCGCAACGCTTGCCGGGCCATCGACCCCCGATGGCGGGCTGGCCGACATGATCGTCAACCGCGACGGTGTCGCGCGGATGGAGATCGACCTGCAGGGCTCGGGCGCCATTGCCGGGCTCGCCTTTGCCGAGACGGTCGCGGCCGAGCAGGTCTCCGACAGCGCCTTCATCGATGTGGTGATCACCGGCGAGGGTGTCGATCTGATGCCTCTGGCCGCCGATGATGTGCTGGAAACGGTCGAGAACCAGGCCGCGACCCCGCTCAACATCCTCACCGACGCGCCGGGGGCCGACACACCCGGCGACGGGCCGCTCACCATCACCGATCTTGCGCCCAATGCCGGCAACCCGGCCGGCACCGGCGTGGTCATCGGCGCGCCCGACGGGGCCGGGCTGCGGACCGTCACGCTCACCGTCACCGACATGGTCGACGGGCTGCCGGTGCTGCGGACCGCCACCGCAACGCTCGCCGCGGACGGGACCCTGACGCTTGACCCCGGCACCGGGTTTGAAAGCCTTGCGGCCGGCGACCAGCGCAGCTGGGTGCTCGACTACACCATCGCCGATGCCGATGGCGACACCTCCAGCGCCAGCATCACGCTGACCGTCAACGGGCTCAACGAGCCGCCCGTGGCCCAGGACGATGCCATAGCCGATGTCGAAACCGCGCCGGCGGTCAGCGGCAATGTGCTCGACAATGACAGCGACCCCAATGGCGATGAAATCACCGTCACGGCGGCGGGCGGCCAGCCGGCCGGCAGCGCGCTCACGCTCAATGGCGTGTCGGATGCCGGGCGGCCGCTTTCGGGCGTGCTGACCGTGCAGGCCGATGGCAGCTACAGCTTCGTGCCCGCCCCGGCCATGCTCACCATGGCCCAGGATGAGGTCGTGGTCTTTGCCGTGCCCTACACCATTGCCGACAGCTTCGGCGCCCAGGCGGGGGCGACGCTGACCATCACCCTCACAGGGCTCAACGAAGCGCCGATTGCCGTCGATGACGCGGTCACGGTCGACGAGGATGTGAGCGCCATTCTGGGCAATGTGCTGGCCAATGACAGCGACCCCAATGACGATCTTTACACCGACGATCCGATCAGCGTCATCGCCGCGGGCGGGGTTGCGCCGGGCACGACCATCTCGCTCACCGGCACCAGCGCGCTGGGCGTGGTTCTGACCGGCACCCTGACCGTGCAGGCGAACGGCGCCTATGAATTCACTCCGGTTTCGGGCTTTGGCGACCTGGCCAGCGGCGACAGCGTGACCTTCGCGCTCGACTACACCATCGAAGACAGCCATGGCGCGCAGGACAGCGCCCAGTTGCGGCTGACCGTCGATGGGCTCAACGACCCGCCCCAGGCCACCGACAACAGCTACAACACCGGCGAGGGCGAGGAGTTCTCGGGCAACCTGGTCACCGATGACACCGGCGCGGGCGTGGACAGCGACCCCAATGGCGATGACATCCATGTCGTCGACGTCACCCAGGATGGCGGCTCGCTGGGCGCGATCGGCGACAGCTGGACCGTGCTCAGCGATGGCGGGCGCAGCGGCACGCTCACCGTCAACATCAACGGGCAGTTCACCTTCACGCCAAGCGCCGAGTTCGACGATCTGGCCCTGGGCGAAAAGGACACCGTCTCGCTCGATTATGTCATCGAGGATGTCTTCGGGCTGCAATCGAGCGCCAGTTTCGAAATCGACGTGCTGGGCTCGGATGCAGGCGGCGGCGGCTCGGGCGGCGATCCCGAGATCAACCTGGCCTTCGTCGTCGATGCCTCCTCCTCGATGTTTGTGAACCGGCTCAACGGCATGGCCGATGATTTCGCCGGCAATGGCGGCGATCCCAATGGCGACGGCGTGGCCAACACCGCCTTCGATCTGGCCTATCACGGCATGCTCTCGGCAATTGCCGGGCTCGAAGCCGCGGCGGCCACTGCCGGCAAGGTCATCAATATCGGCCTCATTGCCTTTGACGATGAGGCCAATGCCGCCCAGACCTATACCGGCCAATCGAGCCTGGAGGCCTGGGGCTTTGGCAATGCCTCCAGCGCCTTCCTGCTGGGCGCTGCGGGCGATTCCGACATCGATGTCGGTGTGGCCGGGGCCCAGGAATGGTTCACCGACATTCAGGCCGAGGTCACCGACGAGAACCACATGGTCGTCCTCTCCGACGGGCAGTTCGCCCAGGGCGATGTCGACACGCTGCTGAGCGAGTGGGACACCGATTATGCCGGAACCGTGCATTCGCGCTATATCGGCGACATCTTCGGGGCCACCACGAACCAGGTCAACGCGATCGAGGCGCTGAGCAATGATGCCGTCACCCCCAATGATTTCGACTTCAAGTTCTACGGCTTCGATCTCTTCTCGACCGAATATGCCCTGCAGCCCACCGATCTTCTGAACCTGGCCTGATCGAACCTGCCCTGGGGCGTTCTGGCGCGCCCCAGGGCGCCGTTCAATGCGCCCCCAGGGCGCCCAAATGCATCCCCCTTTGCCTGGCGGGTCGGTTGCACCGCTCCGCCAGCGCGCTAGACTGGCGGCGATCCGGCAAGGACCGCCATGACCCGCCTTTCCCTCCGCCGCCCCGACGACTGGCATCTGCATCTGCGCGACGGCGCGGTGATGCGCGGCGTGCTGCCCTCCAGCGCCGGTTTCGGCCGCGTGCTGGTCATGCCCAACCTGGTGCCACCCGTGGTCACCGGTGCCGATGCGGCGGCCTATCGCGACCGCATCCAGGCGGCGATGCCGCCCGGCCAGACCGGGCCCGCGCCGCAGATGACGCTCTATCTGACCGAAACCACCGATCCCGAAGATGTGGCCGCCGCCGCCGCCTCTGGGCTCATTTCGGCCGTCAAGCTCTACCCCGCCGGGGCCACCACCAATTCGGCCGCAGGCGTGCGCGATCTCGACCGGGTGACCGGGGTGCTGGAGCGCATGGCCGAAATCGGCCTGCCGCTCTGCGTGCATGGCGAGGTGACCGATCCCGAGATCGACATTTTCGACCGCGAGGCGGTGTTTCTGGACCGGGTGCTCGACCCCTTGCGCCGCCGCATCCCCGGCCTGCGCGTGGTGCTGGAACATGTCACCACCGCCGATGGCATCGCCTATGTGCACGGGGCCGAGCGGATGGGCGCCACGCTCACCGTCCAGCATCTGATGCTCACCCGCAATGACATGCTGGTGGGCGGCATCCGGCCGCATTACTATTGCCTGCCGATCCTCAAACGCGCCGAGCATCGCGCCGCGCTGCGGGCCGCGGCCGTGTCGGGCGACCCGCGCATCTTCTTTGGATCCGACAGCGCCCCCCACACCACCGACACCAAGGAGACGGGCTGCGGCTGCGCGGGCTGCTTCACGGCCCCGGTCGCCCTGGCCTGCCTCGCGCATGTTTTTGAGGAGGAGGACGCGCTCGACCGGCTGGAAGGCTTCGTGGCGCTGCATGGCGCGGCCTTCTATGGCTGCCCGCCTGCCGAGACGCGCATCGTGCTGGAGCGCGGCCCGGCCTGGACCCCGCCATCCGCTGTCGACACCGGCGCCGGGCCGGTGACGGTGTTCGACCCCGGCCATCCGCTCCATTGGCGGGTTGTGGCGTGATCGACATCGCCGGGCGCACCATCGGTGCGGTCTTTGCCGAGGCCGCGGCCAGCCATGGCAGCGCCGATTTCCTCCTCGCCCCGCCGCGCAGCGGTGGCACCCGGCTGAGCTATGCCGACACCGCCGCCCGCGTCGCCGCATGGTCGCATTCCCTGGCCGCGGCGGGCTATGGCGCGGGGCAGCGCGTTGCGGTGCAGCTTGGCAACCGGCCCGAGCATCTGGCGCTGAAGCTCGCGCTCAACGCCATCGGCCTTTCCATCGTGCCGATCAATCCCGAATACCGGCCGGCCGAGACCGCCTATCTGCTCACCGACAGCGCCGCCTGCCTGGCCATCGCCGATCCCGATCATGCCGATGCGCTCCGTGCCGGCATCGCGGCCTCCGGACAGGCCGTGCCCTTCATCCTGCTCGACGATCTGGAAACCGGCCTGCCCCCGGCGCCCGAGGCCGCGCACCCGCCGCTCACGCCCGAGAGCGAGGCGAGCCTGCTCTACACCTCCGGCACCACCGGGCGGCCCAAGGGCTGC
This sequence comes from Pseudomonadota bacterium, assembly GCA_039180245.1. GTDB lineage: Bacteria > Pseudomonadota > Alphaproteobacteria > Rhodobacterales > Rhodobacteraceae > J013. Next base: position 8,577 of record JBCDDO010000081.1, read on the forward strand.
ATCCTCAGCCATGAATATGAGCTGATGATCGGCCAGCGTTATCTCAGCTGCGGCGGCGCGATGGCCCTCGGCCCGGCCCCGCGCATCCTCAACCCGCTGCCGCTTTACCATCTCAACGCCGCCTGCGTGTCCTTCATGGGCGCCCTCTTGTCCGGCGGCTGCCAGATCCAACCGCCGCGGTTCTCGCGCCAGCATTGGTGGCAGGATGTGCGCGACACCGGCGCGCAGGTTCTGCATTGTCTGGGCATCGTCGCACCGGCAATCCTGTCGCTGCCCGAGGCGCCCGATGATGCCAAGAACCCCGCCACCCTGGCGGTCAGCGCCGGGATCGACCCCTCGCTGCACCGGCGTTTCGAGCGTCGCTATGGGCTGGAGCTGGTCGAGGGTCAGTTCCCCATTCCTTGGCCAAAGCTGAAAAGGCCTGCGCCGTCTCCGCCATCCACGCTTGCCCGTAACGGGCAGCATAGCGTTTGTCCGTCGAA
>JBCDDO010000082.1:0-9027 GCA_039180245.1 Pseudomonadota bacterium
CCCCGGCATAGCCGCATTCGGCCGCCCATTTGGTGATCGTGTCCCAGCTGTTGAACGGTGCCGCATCGCCCGCGAACTGCGCCAGGAACAATGCCGGCCCCTTGATGGTGCGCATGTCCGTCTCCTCCCAAAATTTTGCGCAAACTGGCACAGCTCGGCGGGCAGGTCGAGCCCTCCTCGGCCGCCTACAGGCAGGTTTGCGAAGACTGTGCGTTCGAAAGGGAGCTGTGTCAGAAAACCCCGGGAACCGCCCGGAAAACCCATTGTGCGCGCGCGCGATCGGCGACACTCTCCCTATGCGGTTGTTTTGAGAATAGGACAGCATCAGATGAGCACCACACCGATCAGGGTGGCCGTGCTTGGCGGAGGGCCCGCGGCGCTGGCAGCAGCATGGGAGCTGTCGGAGCCGAGCCTGCCCGAGCGCTATGAGATCACCGTCTATCAGATGGGCTGGCGGTTGGGCGGCAAATGTGCCTCGGGCCGCGATCTCGACCAAGGGGACCGGATCGAAGAACACGGGCTGCACGTGTTTTTTGGCTATTACGACAACGCCTTTGCCGTTCTCAAAGCGGTCTATGAAGCGCTGGGCGATCAGCCGGGCCGTCTCTACCCAACCGTCTATGACGCGATGCTGCCTTCGGGTCAGATCACCCTGGCCGAGGAGTATAACGGCGCCTGGTCGACCTGGAGCATCGATCTGCCCGACATGCCGGGCCTTCCGGGTGACGGCGACCCGCCGGGGCTTTTCACCGCACTCTTGCACGGGTTGGAGGCGCTGGGCGATCAGATCGCGCGCCTTTTCCGTGGACAGACGGCCCCGAAGGCCGAGGCGCCGCATTGGTGGTCGCATCTGACCGACATTTCTTTTTCCGATGTCGCGCATCTCTTCCAGAACGCGGCGAGCGGCAGCTACGCGCTTGCCCGGGCGCTGGCGCAGGCGGTGAAGAGCGCCGGGTCGGCCGACCCTGGGCATCACGGGCATATGCTCTCACTGCTCGAAGCGCTCCGGCGCGAGGTCGCGGCACTTTGGGCCACGGACGGGTTCGATCGCTGGTGGGACGGGCTGGCCGCCGATCTGCGGCGCGCCTTCGTTCTGGTCGATCTGGGTCTGACGATCGGGATCGGGGCGCTGCGTGCGGGGTTCTTTTGGGATCCCACCGCCGCTGCGGCCAAAATGAACGCGATGGATTTTCGGGACTGGCTCGCGGCCAATGGCGCCTTCAAGGTCACCTGCGACAGCGCCATGGTTCGCGCGCTTTACGATCTGACCTTCGCCTATCCCAGCGGCGACCACACGCAACCGGGCGATCTGGCCGCGGGCTCCACCGTGACCGGGCTTTTTCACATGATCCTCTATCGCGGCGGGTTCCTGTGGAAGATGCGCGCCGGCACCGGCGACATCGTGGCCGCCCCGATGTACACAGCGCTGAAGGCGCGCGGCGTGCGGTTTGAGTTTTTTGCCAAGATCACCGAGATCGAGCCCTCGCCCTATCAGGACCAGATCGCGGCGATACATCTCTCGCGACAGGTCCGGCTGAAGACATCCGCCTATGATCCGCTGATTGACATCAAGGGCCTGCCCTGCTGGCCGTCGACGCCGTTCTATGACCAGATCGTGGAGGGCGATGACCTTCGCGCCCGCAACATCAATCTTGAATCGCACTGGTCAGGCTGGGAGGACACTGGCGGCACCCAGACCCTGCTTTATGGGCGCGATTTCGACGTGGCAGTCTGCGGCATTCCCATCGACGCGCTGCGCGGCATCGCCGCCAAGCTGATCGCGGCCAAGCCGGGCTGGGCCGAGATGGTCGCCAATGTCCGCACGGTCCAGACCCAGAATGTGCAGCTCTGGCTCGACCGGACGGGGGCTGATCTGGGGCCGCTGCCGGCCGGCACGGTGGTGGGCGCAAATGACAGCTCGCCGCTCAATGCCGCGGGCGATATCTCCGAGGTGCTGCCGGCCGAGACCTGGCCTATAGACGGGCCCGCCGACGGGCCGAAGCATCTGAGCATTTTTTCCGCGGCCATGCCCGGGCCCCCGACCGCGCCGCCGCCCACAGCCATAGACACGCCCGCCAAGGCCGATGCGGCCGTCCACGCCACAGCGCTCGATTTCCTGGCCCGCGGCGCGCCGGTGCTTTGGCCCGAAATCGCCACGGCAGATGGGTTCGAGTGGGCCGCGCTCTATGATCCGGCCGAAGCCGCGGGGCCGGCGCGGCTGAACGCCCAGTTCCTGCGCCCCAATATCGACCCCGACCAGCGCTATACCCTGTCTGTGGCGGGCAGCGCGCAGCACCGGTTGCGGGTCGATGGGTCAGGTTACGACAACCTTTATCTCTGCGGCGACTGGACCGACAATCCAGGCAATCTGGGTGGGTTTGAATCGACCATTATGTCGGGCCGGCTGGCCGCGCGCGCGATCTCGGGCTTTCCCGAACGCCTGTTGCGCGTGCCCAAGGACAGCCCCTATTACGACCAGCGCCCGGCATATGCGAACCCGGCCCGCCTGCCGGTTTTCGTCGAGTATAACGGGGTGCAGACATTCCCCGGCCCGTTCACCTTCTCGGACGTCAAGGGCTGGGCGTTTTTCCTGCCGGGCGATCCTGCGAAGCTGGCCGCGCTCACCGATCAGGTCTTCAACATTCCCAGCCGCAACGCCGTGCCCTTTGTGCCGCTCAGCCATATGATGATGCTGAGCTTCATCGACATCCCCAAAGCAAGCTCACCCTACAATCCAGAAGCCTCGGGCGCGCATGAGCAGGAAGCCGCGCTCTGGGTGTTTCTGGGCCGACGCGAGAGCCCCGACAGCGACCGCATTGTCTCCATCGGCGGCTTCACGCCCTATCTGATCATCAACAACCCGCTGGGTCTGATCGAGGGCCGCAATGTCTGGGGCTATATGAAACAGCTCGGGCAGATCGGCCTGCCCGGCCCCGACGGTCCAGGCTTTTCGGTCGACGTTTACGGGGTGCGGAAAGACCCGTTCACGTCGCCCTGGGATTATCGCCGGCTGATGACGCTGACCCGGCAGCAGGAGGGCGGCACGGGCGAGGCGTTTCAGGATGTTGCCGGCGCGGCCCGGCTGATCGGCGCGGGGCTGGCCGACCGCACCAAGGGCCTCAAGCCAAGCTGGCAGCTTGCCAAGAACCTCTGGGAGGATTTCTTGCATCGCAGCATGGATCAGATCTTCCTCAAGCAGTTTCGTGACATCGCGGTGCCCGAGCGGGCCTGCTATCAGGCGATCACAACGGCGCCGGCGATCATGCACAGTGTCTCCGGCGTCTCGATCACCGATCGCTATACGTTCGACATCGACGATCTGTTCAACGCGTCTCTGGTCGAGACCTTGGGCGTGCCGGCGCGTGCCGAGCTCGATTTCGGGCTGAGCTTCACGATGGAATTTACCCTTGGAAACGGGACAACCCTTTGGCAGGCGGAGGTGGAGCGATGAGCGGACCGCGCGAGAAAGTTGTGGTGCTGGGCGGTGGGCTTGGCGGGCTGACGGCCGCCTATGGGCTGACCGCACCCGAACAGGGCGGCCGCTATGACGTGACCGTCTACACCATGGGATGGCGTTTGGGCGGCAAGGGCGCCTCGGGCCGCAACCCCGCCAAGCACAACCGCATCGAAGAGCACGGCCTGCACATCTGGTTCGGCTGCTATGACAACGCGTTCACCATGATGGGCAAGGTTTTCGACGAGATCGACCGCCCGGCGGACGCGCCGCTCGCACGGCTCGACACAGCCTTCGGCAAGCAAAGCGATTTTCTTCTGAAGGAGCATGTGGAGGGCGAATGGCGCGACTGGCTGATCCGCTTTCCCGAGAATGAACACAAGCCGGGCGGGCATCCCTCACTGTGGGACTTTCTGGCCATCCTGATGGGATGGATAAAGCACGCCCTGGCCGAGGCCGGTCTGTCGCGCTCGGACCTGCCCGCCCCCCTGTCTCAAAAGCTTGAGACCGGGCTCGACGACCCCAGCCAGCATCACTCGCTGTTCGGCGAGATCCGCGAGGCGCTGAGCCATGTCCATTTGGGCGGTCTGGCCCATGCCGTGCATGAGCGGTTTCGGGGCGATGCCCAGCACGCGCCGCTTTGGGCCGAAGCCACGGCCGCGGCGCTCAAACTGCTGGCCGAATACACCTGGGATCATTTGAAGCATCGGATACCACAGGACGACACCGCCCGGCGCATGTGGATCTTTGCCTATCTGGGCATCACGATCCTGCGCGGCATCCTGCTCGACAATCTGATGAAGAACGGCGTCTACAGCATCAATGGCGAGGATGGGCGGGCTTGGTTTCGCCGCCACGCCAGCCTGCCCGACGATGCGCCGGGCGACCCCAATGCCCTGGCCTATGACGGCCCGCTGATCCAGGCGCTTTACGATGCCTGTTTTGCCTATGCCGGCGGCGACACCGACCGGCCGGATTTTTCGGCCGCCACGCTGCTGCGCGCCTGCCTCTGGCTGCCCTTTTCCTATAAGGGCGCATTTTGTTTTGAGATGCAGGCCGGCATGGGCGACGCCGTCTTCACGCCGCTTTATCAATGTTTGCTGGCGCGCGGGGTGAAGTTCGAGTTCTTCTCTCAGGCGACCGATATGACCGCAAGCACGGTCGACCAGACGATCCAAAGCGTGACCATCACCCGGCAGGTGCAGCTTAAGACCGGGCGCTATTTGCCGCTGGTCAAGGTGCGCGATCTGCTCTGCTGGCCCTCCGCGCCGCTTTACGACCAGATCGTGGGCGGCGAGATCCTGCGCAAGGCTGAGGTCAATCTGGAGCATGTGACCTCCGGCTGGCCAAATACCGGGCCCGAGGAGGTTTTGCGCGCCGGCAGCGATTTCGACCATCTGGTGATGGCCATTCCCCTGCCCACCCACCGGCATGTTTGTGCCGAACTGGCCGACAGCCGGCCGGCCTGGAAGGACGCGCTCGATCATGTGACCTCGGTGCGCACGCTGGCCGCGCAGCTCTGGTTTCGCCCGACGCGGCAGGAGTTGGGGGTCGAGGCGCCCGCCGTCGTCACCGGCGCCTTTGTCGAGCCCTGGGCGAGCCTCGCCGATTTCTCGCATCTCCTGTTGCGCGAGGATTGGTCCGATCTGCCGGTCACCTATCTAAGCTACACCTGCGGACCGCTGCCCGACACGGCCGGCGACACACAGGCCGCAGCGCATGCCTTCGTGCTGGCCAGCCTGCGCGCTTATCTCGAGGAGAGTGCCGCGCCGCTTTGGCCGACCAGTCTGCTGCCGGATGGGGATTTCGACTATGATCTGCTCTGGGCCGACAGCGGCGTCGGTCCGGCCCGGCTGCGCGCCCAGTATATCCGGGCCAATATCGACCCCAATGAGCTTTACGTGCTCTCCACCCATCAGGGCATCGGATACAGGCCCAAGACGCGGGCGGCCGAACTCACCAATCTCGCCTTTGCCGGGGATTGGACGGATAATGGCTTCAACATTTCCTCGGTCGAAGGCGCGGTGATGTCGGGCCTTCAGGCGTCGCGTGCAATCTCCGGCTGGCCAAAAGACATCGTGGGCGAGGATCCCGGCTCGCTCTCGCCAAGCTCCTAGCCGGGCTGCGCCCGGGCGCACCGACGGCGCAACGACCCTGGCGGGACAGGGGCGGGCTGCGCTGCCCGGCGTCGCATGCCCCACGCTGGCCGGGGTGGGTCCCGCCAGGGTCGGGTCTGGGTGCCGCTCAGCGCCGGCGAAAGGCCGCGCCATAGCCGCCCGGGCCTGCCGAAGGAAACGCGCCCTCTTCCAGATAGCGCCCATGACAGCGCGCCAGGGCCGCCCGATCCAGCGTCACCCCCAGCCCCGGCCCCTCCGGCACCGGCAGAACGCCGCTCTTTGGCTGCATCGGCCCGCCCTCGATGACATCGTCGGCATACCAGCGCAGCAGGGTCTGGCTCGCCCCACGCACATGCTCAAGCGCGGCGGAGAGCTGCAGATAAGCAGCGCTCGCCACACCGGTTTCCCCGGAATGGAAGCGAAACCCCACATCGAAGGCCGCGCTGGCCGCCACGAAATCCCGCGTGCCGGCAATGCCGCCAAGCTCGTTGATGTTGGTGACAATGGCGTCGGGACAGCCCAACCGCACCGCCTTGGGCAGATCGATCAGATGGGCCGAGATGTTGACCGGCATATGCTGGCGCAGCGCCGCCATCTCTTCATAGCGCGCGCAGGGCTCTTCGATCCAGTCGATCCCATAGGGCAGAAAGCGCGGCAGGGCGATGCGGGCGGCGGGCAGGGTCCACACCCCGTTTGCGTCAAGCGAGAGCGGGCGGTCGCCGATCGCGTCCCGCACCTCGCGGACCATGGCGATCTCTTCGGCCAGATCCACCGTCCCGACCTTGCCCTCAAAGGCCCGCGCATCATGCTGCTCGATCATGCGCGCGCAGAACGCGGCAACCTGAGCCGGGCTCGCTTCGCCAGGCTCGTTCGTCCCGGGCAGCCGATAGCTGAAATACTCGGTGAGCGGGATCTCGCGCCGCACAGCACCACCCAAAAGGGTGCAAAGCGGAAGGCCCTCGGTCTTGCCGCGTGCGTCCCACATGGCCATTTCGACACCGGCAAAGGCCCGCCGCGCGGCCAACACATTGCCCCAGGGCGTGTAGTCCATGGCCGGCACGCAGCGCGCTGCCGCGCCATTGAGATCGCGCAGATCCTGCCCGACCAGCCGATCGCTGAGCGCCAAGACCTCTGCCGCCCGATCGCCATCGGCGCATTCGCCAAGCCCGATCACGCCTTCATCGGTCTCTAGTTCGACCACGGTCTTGGTCAGCGATGCAATCGATCCGTAGCTGAACCGGTAGGGCGCGCGCAGCGGAATGTTGACCGGGGTGGCGCGCAACCGGCGGATGTTCATGTGCCGGTGCGTCGGTTGCGGCGTGGGTCCGGCTGGGGGCCGGGCAGCATGTCCGGCCGCGTATCCGAGCCGGGACCGGGGCCATTATTGGGACCAGCGTCGGGATGGGCTGGTTCGGCGGCCGCCTCTGCCGGAGGAGACTTCGCATCCTGGATGTTGTCTCCAAGAAGCGCCTGACGGGCCTGATGGGCCTCGCCGGCTTCCCGCATCAGGCCGATCTGGGCAAAAAGCGCACCTGCGGCCTCAAGATGCGCCCGCCGGCTGGCCATATCCAAGCCGGTGGCCTGACCGAGCTGAAAACGCGCCCGCGCGGTCTCATAGGCAAGCCCCGCCTGTTCGGCGGCGGCCAATGCGGCCTCCATCGCGTCGAACGCGGCTTTGTGGCGCCCGCGCCGGGTAAGATCGCGCGCCCGCTGCAGCAGGTACCGCGCCCGGCCCAGCGGAAAGCTTTTTGAGAAGGCCGCAAAGCCGCGCAAGGCCCGCTGCGCAAGTTCGGCGGCCCGGGCCGCATCTGCCCCAAGCACTGCGGCCGGTGCCTCGGCCTGATCAAGAAAAATCGTGCACACCCCGTCATAGGCGTCGAGCGCATAGACCCCGATCGGCGGTGTGCTGGCGATGTCTTCGAGCGCGGCCTCGGCCAGTGCCCAGGCCTGTGCTTCCCGGCCAAGTCGGTGCTCGGCCAGGGCCAACAAGCCGATGACATGCAGCCGGTCGAGAACGAAGCCCGGCAGCAGCAGCTCGCTTGCCTCGCGCAGCAGCGTATGCGCCGCGGCAAAATCCGACAGACGCAGCGCCTGCTCGCCCAGCGAAATGCGGACGAAATAGCTGTGCTGCTGGTCGCGATAGGCGTCGACAAGATCGCGGTAGGCCTGCCCAAGCTGCTGGGCCCGCACAAAATCGGCAGCCAGATAGGCCACAAACCAGGAAAACGAGGTCAGGTCGATCTCGAGCCGCCTGTTGCCGATGTTGCGCGCGCGCGGCAAGGCCAGCTCAAGATGACGCTGAGCGGTTGCCAACCGTCCCTGCCCGACCGCGTGAATGGCCAGGTAATAGGATTGGAAGGCCAGTTCGAAATCGGCCGAACCTATGGCGGGCAATGTTTCGACGGCATCGGCATAATGGTCCGAAAACCGACCGAGCCGCGCAATCGCCAAAGACACCGAAAACTGCGCGAAAGAGCGGCGGATGCGCGCTGGCGAGTTCGCAGCTTCGGCATAGTTCAGACCCATCAGGGTGGTCAGCAGCAATTCGGGCAATCGCTGTTCGAAGAAAAAGAGATGACCGAACTTCTCCAACCCATCGGCAAGCATGGCCTCACGCGGCCGTTCGGGCCTGGCCGGGTTCGGCCGCAGCCGGCGCAGCCGGTTGACGATCTGGCGCCCGGCGCTGCCGAGGATGGCCAGGCCCAGCCCGGCGCGGCTTTTGGGCCAGCGCAGACCCATCGCCCGAAACCCCGCATCAAAGCGCGCGAAGCTGCGCTTAGGCTCGGCAAGCCCGGTATAGATCTGCCCCAGGGCGAGCTCGATCTCGGCAAGCCGTGTGTCATCGCCCGCATCGGTCTTGCCCAGCGCCGTGCGGGCGCGTTCATAGAGCGCTGCGGCTTCGGCATAGGCGCCGCCCCGCAAGGCATCGCTGCCGCCGCCGGCCAGATAGGTGAGCGCGCGCTCGGGCCGTTCGGCCGCGCTCCAATGCTCGGCCAGCACAACCTTCTGGGTCTGCGCGGCATCGGGCAGATTGGCCTCCATCCAACCGGCGATTGCGGCATGCAGCGAGCGTCGATTGGCAAAGCTCAACAGTCGGTAGACGGCCTCCTGCAGAATGATGTGGCGAAAGCTGTAGACGGCGCGCTCGGCATCGGCGCGCAGATAGTCGCGCTGCTCCAAAAGCTGGGCGTCGCCGGCACATTGCTCAAGCGCGGGCTGCATGGGATGCACCGCGGCCAGCAGGCGCAGGACAACCTGCCGACCCACCACCGCCGCGGTTTTGAGGGTGAGCTGCAATTCGGGCTCGAGCCGGTCGAGCCGCGCGACGATCACCCGCTCAAGCGTGGCCGGAAGCACGCCGGGGCGGGCCGGACCATCGGGTCTCTCCGACGGCCGGGCGGCAGTGTGCACTCCGTCGATGTCGGAGGTGAGGCGGGCTTGCCCGTTTGCTGTGTC
>JBCDDO010000083.1:0-9020 GCA_039180245.1 Pseudomonadota bacterium
CCATCCGAGATCACCCGCTCGGCCACGCCCCGGCGCAGATAGCGCGGCACCAGCATGACCGCGGGCGGGTAGTCGGCATCATAACGGTAGCCGTCTTCCTTATGGCCCAGCCGGATCTCGGATGGTTCGGTGCACACGCCTTTGGCCGAGGCAGATGTTCGCGCGGCCTGTCAGGCCTTTATCGATGAGGGCGTGACCTCGGTGGTCGTATCCTTCGTATGGTCGGTGCTGCACCCCGCCCATGAGCGCCGCGCCGCCGAGATCGTGCGCGAGATGATGCCCGATGCGCTGCTCACCGTGGGCTCGGAGCTCTACCCGCAGGTGCGCGAATACACCCGCACCTCGACGGCCGTGGTCAACGCCTATCTCGGCCCGACCCTGCGCGGCTATGTCGATGCGGTGGACGGGTATTTTCGTGCCCTCGGCGCGGCCCAGCCGGTGCGCTACTTTCAGTCGAATGGCGGGCTGGCCATCGGCGATGTGCTGTCGGACCGCTCGGTCTATGCGATCAATTCAGGCCCCGCCTCGGCGCCGCAGGCCGGGCTCTATGTCGCCGAGCCGTTCGGCTGGACCAACATCATCACCGTCGATATGGGCGGCACGTCTTTTGACATCACGCTGACCAAGAATGGCGTGACGAATGTCGCCAAGAATATCGACTTTCTGCGCTACCGGCTGGGTGTGCCGATGATCCAGGTCGAGACGCTGGGCGCGGGCGGCGGCTCCATCGGTTGGATCGATGCGATGGGGCTGATGCAGATGGGCCCGCAAAGCGCGGGTGCCGATCCGGGCCCGGCCTGCTATGGGCAAGGCGGCGCACAGCCCACCGTTTCGGACGCCAATCTGGTGCTGGGCTATCTCAACCCCGAGGGGCTGGTCGGCGGGCGCCTGCCGCTCTCGGTCGAGAAAGCCCGGGCGGCGATCGACACCCATCTGGCCCAGCCCCTGGGAATTTCGATCGAACGCGCCGCCCATGGCATGTTCACCATCGTGAACAACAATATGGTCAATGGCATCCGCCGGGTTTCGGTCGAGCGCGGCGATGATCCGCGCGATTTCGTGCTGGTCGGCGCGGGCGGGGCCACGGCGGCGCATATCTGCGCCCTGGCCCAGGAGATGGGGATCGAGACCATCCTCATCCCCAAGCTCGCCTCGGGGCTCTGTGCGTTTGGCCAGATCATCTCGGATGTGAAATACAACTATATGGCGCCCTTCCCGGCCCGCATCGAGGGCGAGGCGGTCGCGTCGCGCCTGGCCGACAGCTTTGCCGAGATCGAGACGCGCGGCATCGCCGATCTGGAGGTTGACGGGTTTGCCCGCGACCAGGTGGCGATCAAGCGCACAATGGATATGCGCTATGTCGGCCAGGTGCATGAATGCACGGTGGAAATACCCGACGGACCGATCACGCCCGACAGCCTGCCCGCGATCCGGGAGGCCTTTCATGCCCGCCACAAGGAGCTCTACACGTATAATGAGCCGCACAACCCGGTGGAGGCCGTGAATATCGAAAGCGCGCTCTATGGGCTGATCGAGAAGCCGGCGCGCGATGCGTTGGCGCCGGGGCAGGGCGCGGACAGCGCCACCAAGGGCTTTCGCCACATCGTGCTTCAGGCCGACGGGCTTGAGACGGCCGCGGGGATCTATGACGGGGCGCGCCTGGGCGCCGGCGACAGCATCAAGGGCCCCGCGATCATCGAGGAGGAGACGACGACCATCCTGGTGCAGCGCGGCTGGGTGGCCGATCTGCATGAAACCGGTGTCTATGTGATCACCCGAAAGGGGGCGTGATGAACGACCAGCCAGGGCAGGCGATTGCGACCCTGCAAACCGAAAACGAGCGGGTGATTGTCACCGAATGGCGGTTTCCGCCCGGCACCGCGACGGGGCATCACGTGCATGCCTATGATTATGTCGTGGTGCCCATGATCGGCGGCGCGCTGACCATTGCCGAGGATGACGGCACGCGGCACCAAAAAACCATTGTGACGGGCCAGTCCTATGCCGGGCCCAAGGGCGTCTCGCATGATGTGATCAACGAGACCGGGGCCGAAATCGTCTTTGTCGAGATCGAGCTGAAGTGAGCCGCTTTTCGCTGGACGGGCGCGTTGCGCTGGTCACTGGCGCGAGTCGTGGCATTGGGCGTGCCATCGCTTTGGGATTGGCCGAAGCGGGCGCCGACCTGATCCTCACCGCCCGCAATCCCGATGCCTTGGCGGCCGTGGCCGCAGAGATCCGCGCTGCCGGTGGCCGGGCCGAAACCCTGCCGGGCAACATCACCGACCGCGCGTTCCTGGCCGATGCCCTGGCCGGCCGCAGCCCCGACATCCTGATCAACAATGCCGGGATGGAGGAGATCCGCCCTTCGCTGGATGTGGACGAAGCGCTGTGGGACCGGATCCTCGACACCAATCTCAAGGCCGCCTTCTTCACCGCGCAAAGCTTTGCACGCGGCCTGGCCAAGGCCGGCAGGCCAGGGGCGATCCTGAACATCTGCTCGCTCACCTCGGTCTTCGGGGTGCCGACGGCTGTGCCCTACACGGCCTCGAAAACCGGGCTTCTCGGTGTCACCCGGGCGCTTTCGGCGGAATGGGCGCCCTTGGGCATCCGCGTCAACGCCCTCGGTCCGGGCTATTTCCGCACCGAGCTGACGGAGGTGTTTTACCAAGACCCCGCCTGGGCCGAGGCGATGCTGGCCAAGATCCCCCAGGGCCGGTTCGGCGCGCTTGAGGATCTGATCGGCGCGTCGATCTTTCTAACCTCCGATGCGGCCGCCTATATCACTGGCCAGATGCTGATGATCGATGGGGGCACCACCGCGGCATTGTGATGCCCAGCGGCTGCCTGCCGATTGCGCACAGCATGCGGCGATGCCGCGCGTGGGGGCAACCCGGCTTGACAACACGCCCGCCAGCGCATGCTCTGTGCACAGCCGCCCGCAGCGCGGCAGGGGTAAAAGAGGGACAGCAGGGGTGGACCAGCCGGCCATGATGGTCGAACTGCGCGATTTGACGCGCCGGTTTGACGGGGCGCTCGCGGTGGACCGGGCGTCGCTGGCGTTGCCTCGCGGCGATTTCCTGACCATCCTGGGCCCATCGGGCTGCGGCAAGACCACGCTCTTGCGGATGATTGCGGGGTTTCTTGCGCCCACATCGGGTGAGGTGGCCATCGATGGCAAGCCCATGCGCTCCGTGCCGCCGCATCGCCGCTCCATCGGGATGGTGTTTCAGCGCCTCGCGCTCTTTCCCCATCTGACAGCCGCGCAAAACGTCGCCTATCCGCTGCGCATGCGGGGCTTTGCAAGGGCCGAAATCCCCGACCGGGTCGCGCGCATGCTGCAACTGGTGCGCCTTGACGGGTTGGGTGAGCGCCTGTCGAATGCGCTGTCGGGGGGCCAGCAGCAGCGCGTGGCAATCGCCCGGGCGCTGGCCTTCGACCCTGACCTTTTGCTGCTCGACGAGCCGCTCTCAGCACTCGACCGCAAGCTGCGCGAGGAGATGCAGCTGGAGTTCCGCCGCATTCAGCGCGAACTGGGGGTGACCACGATCAACGTCACCCATGATCAGCGCGAGGCCTTGGTGATGTCGGACCGGATCCTGGTGATGGAGGGGGGGCGGATCCAGCAGGACGCCACGCCCGAGGCGGTCTATCAGACCCCGGCCAACCGCTTTGTCGCGGGCTTCCTGGGCATGACCTCGATCCTGCCCGGCTTCTATGTGGGCCAGGACAGCATCGAAATCGGCGGGCAGCGCCTGCCTGGTCGCCCCGGGCCGGGTCTGACCGAGGGCGCGCCGGCCGAGGCCGCGATCCGGGCCGAGCAGATCCGCATCCTGGGTCCGGGAGAGACTGCCGACATCAGCCTTGATGCCATCATCGACCAGCGCGTCTTTGAAGGCGACCGGGTGCTTTATGAGCTGCGCGCACCCGCCCTGGCCGGGGCCACCCTGGCGCTGTTCGATCCGGCCGGGCAGTCCGATCACCGCCCGGGCGAGGCGGTTCGCATCGGTTTGGCGGCCGCGGATCTGATGATTTTCCCCACACCACCCACAAAAACACCGACAGAGGAGAGATCGACATGACCAAACTGATCACCAGCCGCCGGCGCTTTCTGGCTGGCACCGCCGCGGGGGCGGGGGTGCTCGCCGCGCCGGGCATTCTGCGCGCCCAGGACAAGCCGGCCGAAATCATCGTGCGCGCCTGGGGCGGGGCCTGGGGCGAGTCGCTGCAATCGGGCGTGGCCGATGGCTTTACCGCCGAGACCGGCATCCCGGTGCGGCTCGACTTCACTGAGGATAATGAGATCAAGCCCAAGATCTGGGCCGCGGTCGATCAGGGCCGGGTGCCGCCGATCCATGTGAATTGGGACACCACCACCAACGCCACCATCTCGGCGCGGCGCGGGGCCTGCGTCGATCTTTCCGACTTGTCCAATCTGGAGGGGCTGCTGCCCGCGGCCAAGCCGGTGGGGCTGGAGGGCTTCCCGCTCGTCAACACCTATTCCTATGTCTATGTCTGCGCCTACCGTCCAGAAGCCTTCCCCGATGGCCCGCCGGAAAGCTGGCGCGTGATGCTCGACCCCAAATTCAAGGGCCGGGTGGCGCTCTATGACGATGGCATCGGCTTCAACCCCATTGCGGTGATCGCCGGCGGCGGCACCTTCGAGGACATCCCCGACAATATGGAGCCCGGCTATCAGTTCTTCCGCGAGCTGAAGGAAAACGACCCGCTTCTGGGCGAGGATCCCGACTTCACCACCTGGTTCCAAAACGGCGAGATCGACCTGGCCTGCACCATCTCGGTGAATGCCCGCGCCGCGCGGCAATCGGGCATCGAGGTGGAGTGGACCGTGCCGGTCGAGGGCTGCAAGGTCGACACCGATGGGCTTTGGATCCCCAAAGGCCTGCCGGAGAACGAGGAATACTGGGCCAAGCAGTTCATCAACCACGCCATTTCCGGCGAGGCGCAGCAGAAATGGTGCTCGGCGCTCGGCCTGCCGCCGGTCTATCCGGGCCTGGAGCCGCCGGCCGATCTGGTGGGCGACGCGGCCTATCCGACCACGCCGGAGGATTTTGCCAAGCTCGTCTCGGTGCCCTCGCCGGTTCTGGTCGACAATCAGCCGATCTGGTTCGCGAAATTCTCCGAGATCTTCCAGAGCTGACGGCTTGGACAGGCGCAAAACATGGCTGGGCTGGGCGTATCTTGCGCCCAGCCTGCTTCTGGTCGGGATCCTGGCCATCGGCCTGGGCTATGTGATCGAGTATTCGCTGCATGAGCTCGACATCGCCACCTATCGGCTGCGCGATGCGTACTCGCTGGGCAACTATGCCGATATCGCCACCCGCCCGGTCTATCGCGTGGTGCTGTGGCGTTCTGTGCTGGGGGCGATCCTGGTCACGCTGATCACGCTGGCGCTGGCCTTTCCTTACGCCTATGCACTCACTCGTTCGGAAAGCCCCGGGCTGCGCAAGGCGCTGCTGGTGGCTCTGTTCCTGCCCTTTTTCATCGGCCAGGTTGTGCGCGCCTATGGTTGGCTGATCGTGCTGGGCCAGCAGGGGATCGTGAACCAGCTGCTGGGTGGGCTGGGCCTGCCGCCCCTCGACCTCATCTATAATTTCGGTGCGGTGGTCTTCGGGCTCACGCAATACATGCTGCCCTTTGCGGTGCTGTTGATCCTGCCGGCGATGGCGGCGATCCCGCGCGATATGGAGCGCGCATCGGAAGGGCTGGGCGCAAGTTGGCCCTCAACCTTCCGCCATGTGGTCATTCCCATGGCGCGGCCCGGGCTGGTCGGCGCCGGCATCGTCGTCTTCACCCTCACGCTCACCGATTTCGCCATGCCCGAGATCCTGGGCGGGGGCAGCAACGATTTTATCGCCTCGGCGATCTATGACAGCTTCTTTCAGATCTCCAATGCCGGGCTGGGCGCGGCCCTGTCGGTGGCGCTGGTCTTTGTCGGCTCGGTCTTCGTGGCCGGGTTCTTCTGGCTCTCGCCCGCGACCACCTTGAATGCGGGGGGCGGGCGATGAGGGGCAGCCAGGCCTGGGTCATCTGGGGCATCACCGGGGCCTGTGTGGTGCTTCTGAGCCTGCCGACGCTGATCATCTTGGGCGCCTCCTTCACCTCGGGCGAGATCATCCGGTTTCCGCCCGAAGGCTTCTCGCTGCGTTGGTATGGTGAGCTCTTTGAAGCGCGCGCCTTTTGGGCGGCCTTTTGGCGCACCGGTTATGTCGCGCTGATCTGCACCGCGGTGTCGATCCCGGCCGGGCTGCTGGCAGCCCTTGCCACCGTGCGCTGGCGGCTGCGGTTCCGGGGCCTGGTGCAGGTCTATCTGCTTTTGCCCTTCACCATCCCGCTGGTGGTCTCGGGCATCGGCATGATGGTCTTTTTCGGCGAGATGCGCATTCTGGGCCAGCTTTGGCCCGTCGGCATTGCGCTGTGCATCATCAACCTGCCCTTCATGATCTGGGCGGTGGCGGCCTCGGCGGCCTCGCTGGAGCCCGAACTGGAAAACGCCGCGGCCAATTGCGGCGCGCCGCCCTGGCGGGTGTTTTTCACCGTGACGCTGCCCGCGGTCATGCCCGGGGTGATCACCGGGGCGCTTTTGATGTTCATCCTGGCCTTCAACGAGTTCCTGGTCAGCCTCTTTCTGACCGACAGCCGCACCGTCACCCTGCCGGTGCAGATCTACAATTCGATCCGCAGCCTGATCACGCCCGATCTTGCCGCAGTTTCGGTCGTCTATATCTTGGTCGCGCTGGTCACGGTCTGGATCATCGACCGGCTGGTGGGGCTGGAGATCTTTCTGAAATCGAGGTGAGGGCCATGCCCGAGGTGAGTTTTTTTGAGCTGAGCGGGATGGCGCCCTCCGCCCGCGCGGCGTTGTTGCAGCGGGCCGAAACGGATCTGGCGGAGTACGTCGACAAGGTCCGCCCGATTGTCGCGGCGGTGCGTGAAGAGGGCGATGCCGCCCTTGCCCGCTTTGGCCGGGAGTTCGACCGCGCCGATGTCACCGCCGATGCGATTGCCGCCACCAAGGTCGATTTCGAGGCTGCACAAGATGCGCTGGGCGCCGAGATGGTCGGCGTGCTGGAATTCTCGGCCGACCGGGTGCGCCGCTTTCACGAGGCGCAGATGCCCGAGGAGATGTGGCTCAAAGAAATGTCGCCCGGGGTGTTTGCGGGCGATCGGATCCGGCCCATCGCCTCGGTCGCCTGCTATGTGCCCCGCGGCAAGGGGGCTTTCCCCTCGGTGGTGATGATGACGGCGATCCCGGCGGCGGTGGCCGGCGTGCCCCGGCGCATCATCATCACGCCCCCCGGCCCGGATGGGAAGATCGACGCGGCCACACTGGTCATGGCCCGGCTGGCCGGGGTTGAGGAGGTCTATAAGGCCGGCGGCGCGCAAGGGGTTGCGGCGGTCGCCTATGGCACCCAAACTGTGCCGCGCTGCCTGAAGATCGTGGGGCCGGGCAGCCCCTGGGTGGTGGCGGCCAAGCAGCTTTTGTCCGACCGCATCGATCCCGGCCCGCCGGCAGGCCCCTCCGAGGCGATCATTTTTGCCGATGAGACCGCCGATGGCCGGATCTGCGCGCTCGATCTTCTGATCGAGGCCGAACATGGCCCCGACAGCTCGGCCTTCCTTGTCACCCACAGCCGCGCGGTGGCCGAGGCCGCCCGAGCTGCCTTGCCAGGCTTCTGGGCGCAGATGGGGAAGCAGCGGGTGGAGTTCTCGCAGGCCGTGCTCTGCGGGCCGCGCGGCGGCATCGTGCTGACCGAAAGCCTTCAGGCCTCCATCGATTTCGTCAACGCCTATGCGCCTGAGCATCTGGAGATCCAAAGCGACGAGCCCCATGCCCATCTGGGCAGCCTCACCGAAGCGGGCGAGATCCTGATGGGCCGCCACACGCCCGTCTGCATCGGGAATTTCGTGCTCGGCCCCAATGCGGTGCTGCCCACCAACATGGCCGCGCGCACGCATTCGCCACTCTCGGTCTTTGACTATCTCAAGCGCACATCGGTCGGCTATGTCACCGCCAAGGGCTATGCCGAGCTTGCGCCTGTGGCCAAGAAGTTCGCCGAGTATGAGGGCTTTGACGCCCATGCCAATGCGGTGTCGTCGCTGCGCGATGGGCAATCGGGTTGATTTCCCGTGCGCTTTTCCCGAGGAAAGGGGGTGAGGAGGCCCCATGGACCGCGAGGTTGCTGAGCTGACGGAGGAGGAGGCGCGCACCGAACTGGCGCGACTTGCAGCGGTTTTGGGCCGCGCCAACACCGCCTATCATACCGACGACGCGCCCGAGATCTCCGATTCCGCCTATGATGCGCTGAAGGCCCGCAATACGGCGATTGAGGCGCGGTTCCCCGCGCTGATTCGCGCTGACAGCCCCTCGGGCCAGGTGGGTGCCGCCCCGGCCGAGGGCTTTGGCAAGATCCAGCACGCGCAGCGGATGATGTCGCTGGCCAATGCGTTTTCCGATGAGGATGTGCGGGAATTCGATGCCGGCATCCGCCGGTTCCTGGGGCTGACGGACGAGCCGCTCGCCTATACCGCCGAGCCCAAGATCGACGGGCTGTCGCTCAGCCTGCGCTATGAGGCGGGGCGGCTGGTCTATGCCGCCACCCGCGGCGATGGCGAGACCGGCGAGAATGTAACCGCCAATGCCCAGCATATCGGCGACATTCCGGACCGGTTGACCGGGGCGCCGGCGGTGCTGGAGGTGCGCGGCGAGGTCTATATGCGCCATTCCGACTTTGCCGATCTCAACGCGCGCCAGGCCGAGGCGGGCCAGAAGACCTTTGCGAACCCGCGCAATGCCGCGGCCGGCTCGCTGCGCCAGCTCGACGCGACGATCACCCGTGCCCGTCCGCTGCGGTTCTTCGCCTATGCCTGGGGCGAGCTCAGCGCACCTTTGGCCGAGACCCAGATGGGCGCCATCGACCGGCTCGCCAGCCTCGGATTTGTTACCAATCCACTCACCCGGCTCTGTGCCACCGCCGATGAGATGCTGGCGCATTACCGCG
>JBCDDO010000084.1:0-9016 GCA_039180245.1 Pseudomonadota bacterium
AGCCGCGCGAACCGCGGCCCTGGACGCGTTGGCGCAGGTCCGTATCCCCGACCCCAAAGGTCGGTTCGACGCCTATCCGTTCGAGATCTCGGGCGGGATGTGCCAGCGGGTGATGATCGCCATCGCCCTTGCCTGCCAGCCCGAATTGCTGATCGCTGATGAGCCGACCACGGGTCTCGACGTCACCACACAGGCCGCAATCATGGATCTGATCGATGCACTGGCCGAAGAACGCGGTATGGCAACCCTGCTGATCACCCATGATCTGGGATTGGCACGCGACCATTGCGGGCGCATCGCGGTGATGCATGCCGGGCATATCGTCGAGACCGGGCAGACCGAGGCGCTTTTCGCCGCACCGGCGCACCCCTATACGGCAGGGCTGATCGCAGCGACGCCGACCGAGGTCTCCTCGCTCGCTGCGCTCTCGCCGATCCAGGGCGGGTTGCCCGATCTGCGGCACGCGCTGCCGCCCTGCCGGTTCTCGGCCCGCTGCGCCCGCAAAACGGGGATCTGCGGTGAGGCGCCATTGCCAAGCAGGGCCCTGTCCGAGGGACATATCGTTGCCTGCCACCATCCGACGAGTGTCGCCAAAAAGCGGGCCCTGGCATGAGCGCTGCTCTCGACATCTCGCATCTGGAGAAGCACTTTCCCACGAAAAGCGGCCTTTTGCATGCGGTCGACGGGGTGTCTCTGTCCATTGCCCGCGGTGAAAGCGTGGGTCTGGTCGGCGAATCCGGCTGCGGGAAATCCACCCTGGCGCGGGTCGTGGCCCGGCTGATCGACAGCACCAATGGCCGCATTACCTGTGCCGGCGCCGATATCGGGGCCATTCCGGCCCGGCGCTTCGGCACGACCGCCCATCGGGCGCGGATTCAGGTGGTGTTCCAGGACCCGACCGACAGCCTCAACCCGCATTTGCGGGCCCAGGACAGCATTCTCGATCCGCTCAAACGGTTGCGCCGGGATCTGAGCCGCGCGGCGATGCGCCAGCGGGTGCGGGAGGTCGCATCCCAATGCGGGTTGCCCGAGGCGCTGCTCGATCGGTATCCGCACCAGCTCTCGGGGGGGCAGAAGGCAAGGGTCGGGATTGCACGCGCGCTGGCCGTCGAGCCGCAGATCCTGATCCTTGATGAGCCGACATCGGCGTTGGATGTCTCGGTCCAGGCGGTGATCCTGCATCTTCTGGCCGAGCTCAGGGCGCGGTTGGGGATCAGCTATCTCTTTGTCTCGCACGATCTCAATGTGGTGCGCCTGGTCTGCGACCGCGTGGCGGTGATGTATTTGGGCAAGATCGTCGAACTGGCCCCGACCGACAGGCTTTTTGCCAGGCCGCAGCATCCCTACACCGCCGCATTGCTGGATGCGATTCCGGGCACGGCTCGGCGCAACCCGCGGCTGGAGGGCGAGCCGCGCAGTCCGATTGCGCCCGACCCGAATGTCTGTCGCTTTGCCGGCCGCTGCCCGCGCAGCACCGATCTGTGCAGCAGCGCGGCGCCCAATCTCACGCAACACGGCCCCGGCCATCGTGTCGCGTGTCATCACCCGCTCGCCGCGACCGCGATGGTGACGACATGACCGGCTGGAGCGCTGCTGGCGGCAGTCTCGACATCGCCACCTTGCGAGCCTTCTACGCAGCCGGAGGCGCGCCCGAAACCGTGGTCGACGCGGTCTTTGACCGGATCGCGGCCAGGGGTGAGGATCCGGCCTGGATTGCCCTGCGCAGCCGCGAGGCGGTGCTGGCCGAGGCCCGTGCGCTGCGCCGCGAGACGATGGAGACCAAGCCGCTTTGGGGCATTCCCTTCGGCATCAAGGACAATCTCGACCTTGCCGGCATGCCCACCACCAATGGCTGCCGCGCGCACACCCGCAGCGCCAGCGCCACCACGCCGATCGTACAGATGCTCATCGATGCGGGCGCGCTGCCGATCGGCAAGAACAATATGGATCAGTTCGGCGTCGGGCTGAACGGCACGCGCACCGATTTCGGCATCCCCCGCTGCGTGTTCGACCCTGCCTACATCTCCGGCGGGTCGACTTCGGGCGGCGGGGTGGCGGTTGCCGCAGGGCTTGTGAGCTTTGCTCTGGGCGGCGATGCGGCCGGATCGGGTCGGGTGCCGGCGGCGCTCAACAACATCGTCGGGCTGAAGCCCACGCCCGGTTTGGTGCCGAACACCGGCATTCCGACAGTGGCGGGCATGGTCGGCACGAACTCGCTCCTCACACTCACCGTCGATGACGCGGTCACCGCCACCCAGGTGATGATCGGCTATGACCCCGTGGACCCCCTCTCCAAGCCCGAAGCGCGGCATCTTGACCTTGCCGAGGCACGCTGCCCCGATGCATTTCGCTTTGCGGTTCCGGATGCCGGGTCGCGCCGTTTTGCTGGCGACGCCGAGGCCGAGGCGCTGTTCGATGCTGCTGTCGAGCGGCTCTGCGGCATCGGCGGCACGCCGGTCGAGACGGATTTGACCGCCTATCTTGCCGCGGCAAAGGCGCTCTATGAGGGCCCGTTCATCGCCCAGCGCACCACCAATCTCGAGGCGTTTCTTGAGCGGCACAGCGCGGATGTGTTTCCGGCAACGCGTGAAATCCTCAGCTGGGGGCATGGCTACAGCGCCAAGGATGTGTTCCGGGCGCAGTATCAGATGATGGGCGTCAAGCAGATGGCGCGCGAGCTGTTCCGCGACGTCGCCGTTCTGGCGACCCCCACCACGCCGACCACGGTGACGGTTGAGGCGATGCTGGCCGACAACATCGCGCAGAACGCCATGCTTGGCACCTACACCAATTTCGTCAATCTGCTCGACCTGCCTTCGGTGTCGGTGCCCGGCGGCTTCCGGCGCGACGGGCTTTCGCTGGGGCTGATGCTGACCGGCGCCAGTTTGGACGATGCCCGGCTGGCCGCGATTGCGGGCGCCTATCAGCGCGCAGCCGCATTTCCCCTGGGTGCCACCGAGGCCCGGCCCTGATGTCGGATCTGGCCTTCAAGACCGTGGTCGAGCTTGCCGCGCTCATAGAGGCGCGCAGCCTCAGCCCGCTGGAGCTTCTCGACGATGTGACCGCGCGGCTCGAGGCGCAGGAGCCGGTGCTCAACAGTTTTGCCTGTCTCGACCTCGCCGGCGCGCGCCGCGATGCCCAGGCGGCAACCGCCAGGCAGATGGCCGGGACGCGTTTGTCGCCGCTCGATGGGATCCCGACCTCGGTCAAGGATCTGATCGCGCAAAAGGACCTGCCGCAGCGCTTTGGCTCGCGCACGACGTCCGATGCGCCGATGCCTGAGGACGCCCCCTCGGTCGCCCGGCTGCGCGCGGCCGGTGCGGTGCTTTTGGGCAAATCGACCACCAGCGAGTTCGGCTGCAAGGGCGTGGGCGACAGCCCATTGACCGGCATCACCCGCAATCCCTGGAACACCGATCTGACCCCGGGCGGATCGAGCTGCGGCGCCGCTGCGATGGTTGCCGCGGGTCTGGTTCCCTATGCGCTGGGCACCGATGGCGGCGGGTCGGTGCGCATTCCCGCCGCGCTGACCGGGCTCTTTGGGATCAAGGGGCAGTTTGGGCGGGTCCCGGTCTATCCGACCTCGGCCACGCCGACCCTGGCCCATGTCGGACCGCTGGCGCGCACGGTGACAGATGCAGCACTGGTCATGGAGGTGATCGCCGGCTTTGATCCGCGCGATCCCTTCTCGGTGGCCGCCGCCTCGCCCAGCTTTGCGGGCCTGACCGCGCCCGCCAAACCCCTGCGCATCGCCTATTCACCGACGCTGGGCTATGCCCGCCCGACCGCGGAGGTGTTGGCCCTGGTGGCAGCGGCAGCCGCAACCATCGCGGAGCTGGGGCATGAAGTGGTTCCGGTCGATCATGTGATGGACGACCCGATCGCGCTGTGGATGTCGGAATTCTATGCCGGGGCCGGAACGCGCCTGAAGGACACGATCCGCTCCGCGCCGGAGCTCATCGATCCCGGCGTGTTGGAGATGCTGCGTCCGGCCCTGTCGCAGGACATGAACGGCTATTACGCCAAGGTCTTTGAACGGTACGCGCTGCGCGACAGGCTGCGGATCTTTTTTGAGATCTATGATCTCCTGATCAGCCCGACCCTGCCCTGTACCGCCTTTGCGGTGGGCCACAACGCCCCGCCCGGCTGGCCGGATCAAAGCCCGGTGGGTTGGGTGTCCTACACCTACCCGTTCAACCTCACCGGTTTGCCCGCAGCCTCGCTGCCCGTTGGCTTCACGCCGGATGGGCTGCCGGTGGGGCTTCAAATCGTGGCGCCCAGCCATGGCGACGCCACCATCTTCGCTCTCAGCGCCCAGGTTCAAGCAGCCCTGTCCACGCTGAACACATACCCGCCATCGGCCGCGCTGGCGAGCTGACGCCAAAAGGAGATCCCATGAGCTTCGAGATCGAGGAAACGACCATCGCCGACATCCATGCCGCGTATCAGGCAGGAACGCTGAGCGCGGTGGCGCTGACCCAAGGCTATCTGGACCGGATTGCGGCGCTGGACAAAACCGGCCCCGAGCTCAACGCCTTTGTGATGATGAACCCGGCAGCGCTCGACCGGGCCGCCGAGCTCGACAAGATCTATGCCGAAACGGGCAGCTTCGTGGGCCCCCTGCATGGCATTCCCATCGGCATCAAGGATCAGGCTGAAACCGCCGGCATCGAGACCAGCTTCGGCTCCGCTGCGCTGAAGGGCTATGTGCCCGAAACCGACGCCACCATTGTGACCAAGCTGCAGGAGGCCGGCGCCATCCTACTTGGCAAGCTCACAATGCCCGATTTTGCCGCCTCTTGGTGGGGGTACGGGTCTGTGCATGGAATCACCCGCTGTCCCTATGCGTTGGAGCGCGATTCCGGCGGGTCGAGCGGCGGCACCGGCGCTGCGGTCAGCGCCAATCTGGTCGCGGTCGGCATCGGCGAAGACACCGGCGGGTCGATCCGCCTGCCCTCGAGCATCAACAATCTCTGCGGCCTCCGCGTGACGCCAGGCATGATCAGCCGCAACGGGCTGTCGCCGCTTCTGGTGCCCCTGGACACGGCCGGCCCGATGGGGCGCACGGTGCGCGACATCGCAACCGTGCTGGATGTGCTGGTGGGCTATGACCCCAAAGACCCCTATACCAGCGTGACCAAAATCGCCGGGCATACTGGCAGCTATACCGAATGCCTGGATGCCGATGCGCTGAAAGGCGCGCGGTTTGGCATCATCATCGAAGCCTTCGGCGACGATGCCAACCCCGATTGCGCCGCGGTCAACAAAGTGGTGCGCGCGGCCATGGATACGATGCGCGCCGCGGGGGCCGAGTTTGTCGAGCTCAGCATTCCCGACCTCCTGGACCAAATCGCCGAGACCTCGCTCTACATCTCCCGCTCGCGCAACGACGTTGACACGTTCCTCAAGAGCCGGGGATTCCCGCACACGCTGCGCTCGATCTACGAGTCCGGCAAATACGACAAGAACCTCGATCTGATCCCTGCCCTTGCCACGCAATCGCCCGAGACGCCCGAGGAGGATCCGGACTATTACGCCAAGGTGGTCAAGTGATTGGAGTTGCAACGCATGCTTGTGGGGTTCATGGCGGAGCACAAGCTGGACGGCATCTGCCACCCGTCATTGCAAATCCAGTCACCGACCCATGAAGAGCTGGCAAGCGGCATGTGGCCCGCGCTGAGCTACCCCACCAACACCATCATCGCCTCGCAATCGCTGATCCCGGCAATCAGCGTGCCGGCCGGCTTTACTGAGATGGGTCTGCCGGTGGGCTTGGAGATCATCGCCCCGCCGCATCATGAGCCGGAGCTGCTGGGCTTGGGCTATGCCTTTGAGCAGCTCACCAAATGGCGGCGCAAGCCGGAGCTGTGACTGACCGGCCCGTGCGAGAGGTGACGCCCACGCTTGCCGGGTTGCGCGCGGCTTACACCGCGGGCACCCGCGCAACGGATGTGATCGAGGCGGTCTATGCCAGCATCGAGGCCGTTGACGATCCGGGCATTTTCATCCATCTGCGGGAGCGCACCGATCTGCTGGCCGAGGCGGCGGCCCTGGGTCCGTTCGACCCCGCGCGGCCGCTTTGGGGCATTCCCTTCGTGGTCAAGGACAATATCGATGTGGCTGGCATCGAGACCACGGCGGGATGCCCGGCCTATGCCTACACGCCCGCAACCGACGCCTTTGTCGTGGCGCGGCTGCGCGCGGCTGGGGCCCTCTTGCTCGGCAAGACCAATCTCGACCAGTTTGCCACCGGGCTGGTGGGGATGCGCACGCCCTATGGCGCACCGCGAAATGCGGTCGACCCCGCCCTTGTGCCGGGTGGGTCGTCCTCGGGCTCGGCCGTGGCGGTGAGCCATGGCATTGCGAGCTTTTCCCTGGGCACCGACACTGCCGGATCGGGCCGGGTTCCGGCCGCGCTCAACAATATTGTGGGGCTGAAGCCGACGCTGGGCGCGCTCTCGGCCGGCGGTGTCGTGCCCGCGTGCCGAACATTGGACACCGTGTCGGTTTTTGCGCTGACCGTGGAGGATGCTTATGCTGTCTTCGCGGTGGCGCGCGGTTTTGATCCGGCCGATGCTTATTCCAAGCCCTGGCCGCACGCCCCGATGGCCACCATTCCACCCGGCCTGTCGATTGCTGTGCCTGACAGGCAGTCGCGGGTGTTTTTTGACGATCAAATGCAGGACGCCGCCTTTGAGCGCGATCTTGAACGTTTGGCTGAAGCCGGTGCCCGCCTCTCGATGGTCGATTTCACGCCGTTTTACGATGTGGCGCAGCTTTTGTATGACGGCCCCTGGGTGGCCGAGCGCTACACGGTGATCGCGGATCTGCTGGCGCAGAAGCCCGAGGCCGTTCACCCGGTGACCGCGGCCATCATCTCAAAGGCTGCGGAGATGTCGGCGGCCGATGTGTTTCGCAGCGTCTACCGGCTGGCCGAGCTCAAGCGCCGGACCGAGCCGCTGATCGAGGCGCATGACCTGCTTTGCGTGCCGAGCATCCCCACGCTCTACTCCACCGCCGATTTGGCCGCCGATCCCGTGACGCCAAACTCCCGGCTCGGCACCTACACCAATTTCGTCAACCTTTTGGATTTGTGCGGCATCGCCGTGCCCACCGCGCCGCGGTCCGATGGCGCTCCGACCGGGCTCACGCTGTTGGCCCCGGCCGGTCAGGACGGGTTGGCCGCGGCGGTCGCGCGCAGGCTCGATCTTGGTGCTGCGCGCAAGCTGGGGGCGACCGGACATGCCCAGGCGGCGAGGGAGGCGGAGGCGGTTGCCGAGGGAGACGGCGGCGCGGAGGATCGCATCGAGATCGCCGTGTGCGGGGCCCATATGGCAGGATTGCCGCTAAACGCCCAGCTGACCGAGCGCGGCGCGACGTTCCTGCGCACCGATCGGACCGCCGCGCGGTACCGTTTCTATGCCTTGAGCGGTGGCCCCCCGGCCCGTCCAGGCCTGCTTCGATCGACCGAGGCCGGCGCCGCCATCGCTTTGGAGATCTGGTCGCTGCCAAAGGCGGCCTTGGGCAGCTTTGTCGATGGCATTCCGCCGCCGCTCAGCATCGGCTCCATCGAGCTTGCCAACGGCGCTTGGGTGAAAGGGTTTTTGTGCGAGGCCGCTGGCATCGACGGGGCCCGCGACATCTCCGATATCGGCGATTGGCGGCTGGCCCTCGATGAGCTGACCTGAAACCGGCGGCTGCCGCTGGGCACGATCTTCGCTTTGTCTCAGCGGGTCAGTCTGAGGTAGAGCGCTGGCAGCTTTTCGGCCAGGGCCGAGATGTTGGCGATCTGAATGAAGCCGCGTGGGCCGAAGATGCGCGCCTCCTGCTCGGCATTGCGAAGGCCCAGCCCCACGCAGAACACATCGATCCCTTGCCCGCTGAGCATTTGGACGGCACGGCGCGCATCCTCGACCAGATAGCGCGGATCCGGGCAGTCGATATCCGAGGGCTCGCCATCCGAGACCAGGAGGATGAGACGCCGAAAGCAGGGCTGGTCCCGCAGCTCCGCCCCAGCATGGCGCAGCGCAGCCCCCAGACGGGTGGAAAAGCCCGGCCGCAACCCGGCCAGCCGCGCGCCGATTGCCGGCCCGGGCGGCTCGGCAAAGCCTTTGATGCGGGTATAGCGCACCTCCTCGCGCCCATTGGAGCTGAAGGCGGCAATCGAAAACGGATCGCCCATGCCGCCCATCGCCTCGCTCAGCATCACCACAGCGTCCCGCTCCAGATCGATCACCCGGCCGCTGCCGGGCACCGCATCGGCTGTGGAATGCGAGACATCGAGCAGGACCGAGACGGCAAGATCGCGGCTGCGGCGCGCCATGATCTGATAGACCTTCGGGTCCGGCATCTGCCCGGCGCGCAGCGCGGCATGCGCGTCGATGCAGGCGTCCAGATCGAGCGTTTCGCCGTCAGATTGCCGGCGCAATCGCTGCGGCCGGCCAACCCGGGCCGCGCGCACAAGGGCGGCGATCCGCTGAGCGAGATCGGCATGGCGGTCGAGCACGGCGGCGGCATAGCGCGGATCGCCGAGGTTCGGCGGGTGCTCCACGACAGTCGTCCAGTCCGGCCGGTCGCGGGATGCCTGATAGTCGTATTCGGGATAGCGGGCGACCGGCAGGCTGGCCTCCTGGGTCTCGGCGGGGCGGGCGCGGCCCGTGGGCTCGGCCTCACCCTCCGGCCGCTGCCGTTCGGGGGTCTCCTCCTCCGAAACCCGCGGCTGCACAGTGTCGACGGAAACCGCCTCGCTCGCCTCGGGCGGGGTTTCAGTGTCGGGCTCCCACAACCCGGCATTGTCGTCGCGATAGGGCGGTTGGGGCGCATAGGTCTTGGCGTTGAACTGCACCCGCATCTGGCCCAGATCATTGCCCAGAATGTTGCCGATGGCCCGGCTGATGGACGGATCCTCCAGCCGGTCGCCCGCGGCGTGGAACATGTCGCGGCCCTTGCGCACCCAACCGTCGATATCTTCGAAATCCGGATCGATCAGCGCGCGCGACAGCCGGGCAAAGAGGCT
>JBCDDO010000085.1:0-8984 GCA_039180245.1 Pseudomonadota bacterium
AAGGTTCGACAAAGCTGGACGGTCAACCCAAATGAGCTTTGCAGCTTCGGTTACGCTCATTCCATCTGGAATGAGCTCTTTTCGAGTGTGTTTTCTAATGTGTTTCGACATTGTTTGCGTCAGAGAACAATGCCCACTATCGACATTGCGAGTAGTATAGTAATCGTATTGTGTAGCGCTCCATGATACAGTTGGAAAGCCGAGTTATCTCGCCAAACCCGATAGGGAAGTGATTCCGGTTGGCCCAGACTCGCGTGATCACCAGCCAGAGGGCAGCGATGACTTGGATTGAGCTTGTTTCCGAAGCGGAGATGACTTTCGGCTTTGTCAACGGTCGATGATGGAGGAGCATCGCGAATAAATTGGTTCGTGATCTCATCGCCCGCTTCAATTCACCCAAACTCTGCTGGTGTTGTGATCGTGGGCGGGTTTCTCTTGTTCAGTTGAAAACCACTGAGCCTGGCAAGCGGGCAATGCGGGAAAGCTGTAACTGTCTTCGGATGTTGAGGACCGCAAGCGGGCCACGGGTTGGCCCAGACGCGCATTCTTTGCCCAGACGCGCATTCTTTACAGTCGTGCAAGGCATCGACCCGGGTCGCTTGACAGAGCAGCGGGGCAGACCGCATCACCTTAGGCTAGGGAAGCGCTGTGTCTGCGCGCCCAGGCAAGAGGGCGGAGCACCGGCATATGGCGATCCATGCAAGCATCCATCATCTGACCCAGTACCGATACGACCGGCCGGTCACGCTGGGCCCGCAGGTGATCCGCCTGCGCCCGGCCCCGCACAGCCGCACACGGGTGATCTCGCATTCGCTGAAGGTCACGCCGGGCGATCACTTCGTGAACCATCAGCAGGACATCTACGGCAACTGGCTGTCGCGCTTCGTCTTTCACGAACCGGTGCGCGAGTTTCGCATCGAGGTCGATCTCGTCGCCGATATGACCGTCTACAACCCCTTTGACTTTTTTGTCGAAGACATCGCCGAGGATTGGCCGTTCTCCTATCCCGACGCGCTGACCGAGGATTTGGGCGTTTACCGCCGCGTCGCGCCCGCCGGGCCGCGCCTTGCCGCCTATCTGGCCAAGATCCCGCGGGACCGGCTGCGCAGCATCGACAAGCTCGTCGCGCTCAATTCGGCCGTCGCACGCGACATCGGCTATATCATCCGCATGGAACCCGGGGTGCAAACGCCCGAGGAGACGCTGGAGCGGGGCACCGGGTCCTGCCGCGATTCAAGCTGGCTTTTGGTGCACATCCTGCGGCATCTGGGGCTCGCCGCCCGGTTCGTCTCGGGATATCTGATCCAGCTCAAGCCGGATTTGAAGGCGCTGGACGGACCGTCGGGCACCGAGGTCGATTTCACCGATCTGCATGCCTGGGTGGAGGTCTATCTGCCCGGCGCCGGTTGGGTCGGGCTTGACCCCACAAGCGGCCTTTTCACCGGCGAAAGCCACATCCCGCTGGCCGCCACCCCGCATTACGGCAATGCTGCGCCGATTTCGGGTCTGGCGAGCGAGGCCAAGGTCGCGTTCGACTTCGACATGAAGGTGCGGCGGGTGGCCGAGCATCCGCGCATCACCAAGCCCTTCTCGGACCGGGCCTGGGACCGGCTGAACGCGCTTGGACAGGATGTCGACCGGCGGCTCGCGGCGGGCGATGTCCGGCTGACCATGGGCGGCGAGCCGACCTTCGTGTCGATCGACGATTATGAAAGCGATGAGTGGAATGCCGATGCGGTGGGCCCGACCAAGCGCGGTCTGGCCGACCGGCTGATCCGGCGGTTGCGGGCGCGGTTCGCACCGAACGGGTTTCTGCATTACGGCCAGGGCAAATGGTATCCCGGCGAAACGCTGCCGCGTTGGACCTTTTCGCTCTACTGGCGCGGCGATGGCAAGCCGATCTGGCGCGATGCCGATCTGATCGCAGCCGAGGACGCGCAAACCGGTGCTGGGCCCGAGCACTCGGCCACCTTTCTTGCCGGGATGGCCCGCCGACTGGGCGTCGCACCGGAGATGGTGCAGCCTGCCTTTGAGGATCCTGGTGAGTGGATCCTGCGCGAAGCGCGCCTGCCTGAGAATGTTACCCCAGAGAACTCGCAGCTTGAGGATGCCGAAGCCCGCGCCCGCATCGCCAAGGTCTTTGCGCGTGGTCTGACCGAACCGGCGGGTCATGTGCTGCCCATTCAGCGCTGGCAGGGGCGGGCCGGGGCGGGCTGGCGCTCAGAGCGCTGGGCGACGCGGCGCGGTCACCTCTTCCTGATCCCCGGCGACAGCCCGGCCGGCTTTCGCCTGCCGCTCGCCGCCCTGCCCCATATCCCCCAAGCTCAGTATCCCTTTCACTATGTGGTCGATCCCTCGACGATAGCCCGTGGACCCTTGCCCGACAGCCTGTTCGACGGCGCAACCCAAGGGGATGGCACAGGTTCGGCCAGCACGGATGGGCCAATGCCCACGACGGGCCGTCGCCAGCCTGTGGCCAGCAGCCGTTCGGCGACAGCGACCCAAGACCAGCGCGAACAGGGCGATCCGAACGGCGAAGACGGGGTGGAACCCGGGGCCGGCGCTGTGCGCACCGCGCTGGCCGTGGAACCGCGGGATGGGCGCTTGTGCCTGTTCATCCCGCCCACCAGCTCGGCCGAGGACTATCTGGAGCTCGTGGCCGCGGCCGAGGACACAGCCCGCGAGATGGCGGTGCCGGTGCATATCGAAGGCTATACCCCGCCCGCCGATCCGCGGCTCAACGTGATCCGCGTGGCCCCCGACCCAGGGGTGCTGGAGGTCAACATTCACCCCGCCGCCAGTTGGGAGGAATGCGTGGCCACCACGGCGGCGGTCTATGAAGAAGCCCGGCTCTGCCGGCTGGGCGCCGACAAATTCATGATCGACGGCAAGCATTGCGGCACGGGCGGCGGCAACCATGTCGTTGTGGGCGGGGCCACGCCCGAAGACAGCCCGTTCTTGCGCCGGCCCGACCTGCTGCGCAGCCTGATCTTGCACTGGCAGCACCACCCGTCGCTGAGCTTTCTCTTTTCGGGATTGTTCATCGGGCCGACCAGCCAGGCCCCGCGCATCGACGAGGCCCGACATGACACGCTTTACGAGCTTGAGATCGCGCTTGCGCAGATGCCCGCCCCTGGCGAGGGCGCAGCGCCGCCGCCCTGGCTGGTCGACCGGCTGCTGCGCAACATTCTGATCGATGCGACCGGCAACACCCATCGCGCGGAAATCTGCATCGACAAGCTCTTCTCGCCCGATGGTCCGACCGGGCGCTTGGGTCTGGTCGAGTTTCGCGGCTTTGAGATGCCGCCCGATGCGCGGATGAGCCTTGCCCAGCAGCTGTTGATCCGGGCGCTGATTGCGCGCTGCTGGGATGCGCCGATCACCGGCAGCCCGGTGCGCTGGGGAACGGCGTTGCATGACCGCTTCATGCTGCCCGAGATGGTGTGGGCGGACTTTCTCGATGTCTTGCGCGACCTGCGCGCGCATGGCTTTGACCTTGACCCGCTCTGGTTCGATGCGCAGGCGGAGTTCCGCTTCCCGTTCTGCGGGCAGCTCGAACTTGAGGGCGTGCATCTTGAGCTGCGCCAGGCGTTGGAGCCCTGGCATGTGATGGGTGAGGTTGGCGCCATCGGCGGTACGGTGCGCTACACTGACAGCTCGGCCGAGCGCCTGCAGGTCAAGCTCTCGGCCGCCAGTTCCGAGCGCTACCGCGTGGCCTGCAACGGCCGGTTCGTGCCGCTCAGCCCGACCGCAACGAACGGTGTCAGCGTCGGGGGCGTGCGGTTCAAGGCCTGGCAACCGGCGGTCGGCATGCATCCGGTGCTGCCGGTCGATGCGCCGCTCACCTTCGACATCTTCGATCTGTGGTCGGGCCGGGCCCTGGGCGGCTGCGTCTATCATGTGGCCCATCCGGGCGGCCGGTCCTATGACACCTTTCCCGTCAATGGAAACGAGGCCGAGGCCCGGCGCCTGGCCCGGTTCGAGGCGCATGGCCACAGCCCCGGCAGCTATTGGCCGACCGAAACCCAGCCGCATCCCGACTGTCCGATGACGCTCGATCTGCGCCGGGCGCCAGGGGTCTGAGCGGTTGGGAGGCCGAGCGATGGGGGCGCCCTCCTCCCAGGATGATGCGATCGGCGCGCTTCTGTCCGACTACGCCCCGCGCGCCGGCGTCGCTGACGAATTGCTCGCACCCGATGGCGAGCTGCGGCCGGTCTGGCGCCCCTTCATCGCGGCACTGGCGGGGCTTTCGTCGGAAGAGATCGGGCGGCGGTTTCGCCATGGCAACCAATATCTGCACGATGCGGGGGTGTTCTACCGCCAGCATGGCGAGACAACCGCCATCGAGCGGGAATGGCCGCTCAGCCATATCCCGCTTTTGCTGCCCGAGGCCGAATGGCATGAGATCTCCGATGCGCTGATCCAGCGCGCCGAGCTCTTGGAGCGTGTGGCGGCCGATCTTTATGGCCCGGGCGATCTGGTGCGTTCGGGCATGCTGCCCGCCGAGCTGGTCGCCGGAAATCCTGAATGGCTGCGGCCGATGGTCGGCCTTCGGCCGCGCTCGGGGCATTTTTTGCATTTCGTCGCCTTTGAGATCGGCCGCAACCCTGACGGCTCCTGGTTCGTGCTGGGCGACCGCACCGAGGCGCCGGCCGGCGCCGGATTTGCCCTGGAAAACCGGGTGGCCACCATGCGGGTCTTTGCCGAGCCGTTTCCGACCCTGCATGTTCACCGGCTGGCCGGATTTTTCCGCAGCCTGCGTGAGGCGCTGCAGGGCCTGCCCGGCGCGCGCACGGGCCGCAGCGCGGTGCTGACGCCAGGGCCCGGCACCGAGAGCTATTTCGAGCATGCCTATATCGCGCGCTATCTGGGGCTTATGCTGCTGGAAGGCGAAGACCTGATCGTCGAGAACGGGCAGCCAATGGTGCGCACCGTCGCAGGCCCAAAACCCATCGGCACGTTATGGCGGCGCCTCGATGCCGCCTTTGCCGACCCGCTTGAGCTGGATGGCGGCTCTCAGCTTGGCACGCCCGGGCTGATCGCGGCAATCCGATCGGGCGAGCTCAACATCGTGAACGCACTCGGCAGCGGGGTGTTGCAGACACGGGCCTTCCTGGCCTTCCTGCCCGCAATTTGCGAAACGCTTTTGGGCGCGCCCCTGAAAATGCCCAATATTGCCACATGGTGGTGCGGCCAACCGACCGAGCGCGCCTATGTCAAAAGCAATGCAAGCCGGATGATGGTTAGCCGGGCGCAGAGCACCGATCTGCCGTTTGAGATCGACGCCGCCACTGCGCGTGGCGGCCAGCCGCCCGATGGTTGGACCGGGGTTTTGCCTGCTTGGATCGAGGCAGAGGGCCCCGGGCTGGTGGGTCAGGAGGCGGTGACATTGTCCACCTCGCCGGCCTGGGTGGATGGCCAGCTTCAGCCGCGTCCGGTGATGCTGCGGGTCTTTGCTGCGCGCGATGCCACCGGTTGGCAGATCATGCCCGGCGGCTATGCCCGCATCGGATCAAGCGCAGATGCAACCGCCCTGGGGCTGCGCCGCGGCGGCCGGGTTGCCGATGTCTGGATCGTGTCCGACGCGCCGGTTCCCCAGATCAGCCTGACGCCGAAGGATGGGCCGGCCCCGCGCAACTTCACCGGCCAGTTGCCAAGCCGGGCGGCGGAGAACCTCGCCTGGCTGGGCCGCTATGCCGAGCGGGCCGAGGGCACGATCCGGCTCTTGCGCGCCTATCACGCGCGTCTGGGCGAGACGGGCCGCGCCGACGACCCGCGCGTGGCGCGGATTGCCGCCCATCTGGCCCGGTTTGGCGTGACGCTCGACAAACCCGTGCCCGAGGCGCTGCGCGCGCAGCTCGACGCCGCCCGGCGCTGTGCCGCACGGCTGCGCGACCGGCTGGCCGATGATGCGATGACGGCGCTGCGCGACCTGGTGCTCGCGGTCGATGCGGAAGACGGCGCTGCGGCCGGCAATGACGCCGCACGGGCGATGGGGCTGCTCTTGCGTCGGACGGCGGGCTTCAGCGTGCTTGTCCATGACTACATGCACCGCTCCACCGGCTGGCGCTTTCTCAACACCGGACGGGCGCTGGAACGGGCCATCGGCATGACCCGCATCCTGGCCGATTTTGCCGCCCCCGGCGCGCCGGCCGGCTGTCTCGATGTCTCGGTTGAGCTTGGCGAAAGCCTCATCACGCACCGGCGGCGCTATTTGATCGCAACGACCCGGCACACCGTCATCGATCTTCTCGCACTTGACGCCAACAATCCCCGTTCGATCCGCTTTCAGGCCAGCGTTCTGCGCCGGATCGTCGCGGAGCTGCCGAGCGCCGATGTGAATGGCCGGCTTTCGCCGGGGGCAGCGGCTGCGTTGCGGCTGGAGACCGAGCTGAGCGTTGCCCGACCCGAGACGGTCGATGCGGCGATGTTGGAGACCCTGGAAGACGGGCTGCAGGAGCTTTTTGATATGCTCTCTGCGGCCTATCTGCGCTGATCGATGCTCTACGACATTCGCCTCGTGCTCAGCTACAGCTATGCCAGCACCGCGCTGAACGCGCGCAACCTTTTGCGGGTGATGCCGGCACAACGGCCGGGCGTGCAGCGCCTGATCGCGGGCGCGCTGACGGCCGAGCCTGCGCCCACGCTGCGGCGCGACCGGCACGATTTTTTCGGCAATGACGTCACCGAGCTCGACTTCCACCTGCCGGTTACAGCACAGCGGTTCGAGCTCACCGCACGGGTCGAACGACAGGCCGCACCCACCGAGTTTGACCTGTCCACACGACTTGCCGATCTGCCGGCGCGCTTGCGCGAGGCGGCGTCCCTGGACCCCGACGCGCCCTGGCATTTCCTGGCCCCCAGCCCCTCGGTTCCGCGGGTGGCCGAGATCGAGGCCTATGCCCGCGCCCAGGCCGGCGGTGCGAACACGGTCCTGGAGGCGGTGGCCGCTCTGGGCAGCGCGATCCACCGCGACCTGCGGTTCGATGCAACCGCCACCGAAGTCGACACGCCGGTCAGCCAGGCCTTCGCCAAGCGTCACGGTGTCTGCCAGGATTTCAGCCATATCATGATTGGCGGGTTGCGCGGGCTGGGGGTGCCGGCCGGCTATGTTTCGGGCTATTTGCGCACCCTGCCGCCCGAAGGTCAGCCGCGGCTCGACGGGGCCGATGCAATGCATGCCTGGGTGCGCGCCTGGTGCGGCCCGCAAACCGGCTGGGTCGAGCATGATCCGACCAACAATGTGATGGTCGGGGCCGATCACATCGTGGTGGCGGTGGGCCGCGACTATACCGATTGCGCGCCTCTGCGTGGGTCGATCCGCGCTTCCGGCGATCAGATAAGCCGGCAGGAGGTCGACGTCATCCGCGCCGAGTGACGCCGCCGTGTGGCTGTGAGTCAAACCGGAGGCGGGTCAAACCGTCAGCGGGTCAGATCGGCAGGGCGCCGTCTTGCTTGATCTCGCGCAGCACCAGATTGGTTCGCGCGCTGGCAACACCAGGAAGCTGGAACAGCACATCGAGAAACCGGTTATAGGCGTCGAGATCCGCGCACATCACCCGCAGGTGGTAATCGGCCTCGCCTGTGGTGGCAAAGCAGTCGAGCACCTCGGCCCGGGCACGAATGGCGGTCACAAAGCCGTCCACCGTGTCGCCGGCATGGCGGGTGAGATGCACATGCACCATCGCGTGAAAGCCCAGGCCGAGCTGCCCCGCATCAAGGCGCGCAGCATAGCCCCGGATCACCCCGGCGGCTTCCAACGCGCGCACGCGACGCCAACAGGCCGAGTTGGAGAGACCCGCCTCTGCGGCAAGGTCCTGGTTCGAGATCCGCCCGTCGCGCTGCAGGATTTGCAGCACGCGCCGGTCTGCATCCTCGACTGATATGGTAGACTCCTTCGTTCCATTCCCAAGAAGAGGAATAATTTACCGCAAAGGGCATGGTGTGCGCAACAGGAAGGAAGGTTCTACCCTGCAAACACCGGTAGACTGCTTGAGATATGGGAGATGCGCGCATGACCATGACCCGCCTGAAGCTCACCGAGTATCGCTTGGCAGACCGCTACACGCTGCCAGAGGGCCGGGTGTTTATGACCGGCACCCAGGCGCTGACCCGGGTGCTGTTCGACCAGGCCCGGCGCGACCGCGAGGCCGGCCTGCGCACGGCGGGCTTTGTGTCGGGCTATCGCGGCTCGCCGCTGGGCGGGCTCGATCTGGAGCTCTGGCGCGCCAAGGACCGGCTGGCGGCCGATCGCATCGAGTTCCTGCCGGCGGTCAATGAGGATCTGGGGGCGACGGCCGTGCTCGGCTCGCAACAGGTCGAAACCGAGCCGGGCGCCGAGGTGCAGGGCGTCTTTGCGATGTGGTACGGCAAAGGGCCCGGGGTCGACCGTTCGGGCGATGCGCTCAAGCATGGCAACGCCTACGGCTCCTCGCCCCATGGTGGGGTGCTCGTGGTCGCCGGCGACGATCATGGCTGTGTGAGCTCGTCGATGCCGCACCAGTCCGACGTGGCCTTCATGGCCTGGTTCATGCCCACGCTGAACCCTGCCAATGTCGGCGAGTATCTGGCCTTTGGCGAATATGGCTACGCGCTGTCGCGGTTTTCGGGCATGTGGGTGGGGTTCAAGGCGATCTCGGAGACCGTGGAAAGCGGCGCCTCGATCATGCTGACCCCCGACCGGCGCTTTGCCCAGCCCGAGTTCACCGCCCCGCCTGGGGGTCTGCATTACCGCTGGCCCGACCTCCCCGGCCCGCAGATCGAAGAGCGGATGGAGGCCAAGAAGCATGCTGTCTGGGCCTTTGCCGCGGCCAACCCCATCGACCGGGCGATCTATGGGCTGGCCGAGGCGCGCTATGGCTTTGTGACCACCGGCAAGGGCCATCTCGACCTGATGGAGGCGTTGCGGCTTCTGGGCCTTGACGTTGCGGCCTGCCGGCGGCTGGGCATCGACATCTACAAGGTGGGCATGGTCTGGCCGCTCG
>JBCDDO010000086.1:0-8979 GCA_039180245.1 Pseudomonadota bacterium
CGTTGATCATGCCGCCCCAGCTCGGCATCCACAGCATGACCGAAAAGACCATGCCCAGCACCTGCGCCCAGTCGGGCAAAGCGGTGTAGTGCAGGTGGTGCGGCCCCGCCCAGATGTAGAGAAAGATCAGCGACCAGAAATGGATGATGGAGAGCTTGTAGGAAAAGACCGGACGCTCGGCCTGTTTGGGAATGAAGTAATACATCATGCCCAGGAACCCGGCGGTCAGAAAGAAGCCCACCGCATTATGGCCGTACCACCATTGCGTCAGCGCATCCTGCACGCCGGAAAAGGCCGAATAGCTCTTGGCGCCCAAAAGGCTCGCCGGCATGGAGAGGTTGTTGACCACATGCAGCATCGCGATGGTCACGATGAAGGCGAGGAAGAACCAGTTGGCCACATAGATATGCGGCTCCTTGCGGTGGATCAGCGTGCCCAGGAAGACGGCCAGATAGGCAACCCAGACGACGGTCAGCCAGAGATCCACATACCATTCCGGCTCGGCATATTCCTTGCCCTGCGTGGCGCCCAGGATGTAGCCCGTGGCCGCCAGCACGATGAACAGCTGATAGCCCCAGAACACGAACCAGGCCGTGTTCCCGCCCCAGAGGCGGGCCGCACAGGTGCGCTGGACAATGTAAAAAGACGTCGCAATCAGCGCATTGCCGCCAAAGGCAAAGATCACTGCCGAGGTGTGGAGCGGGCGCAGCCGGCCGAAGCTGGTCCAGGGCAGGCTGAGGTTGAGCTCGGGAAAGGCCAACTGCCAGGCGATGACCACCCCGGCCAGAAACCCCGCGATGCCCCAAAAGCCCGTGGCAATGACGCCGGCCCGGATCACCCCGTCATGATAGCCCACGGCCGGGGCCGGGCGTGCATCGCGTGCGTCGCGGTGCATGACCCGCAAGAACAGGAACAGCGCGACCAGGGCCACGATGAAGGCATGCACGGACATCGCCGTGTCATGTGCAAGATTGGCGACAATGGCTGCCAGGAACGCGATGGTCCCATAGACAATCAGCTGCACGGCGGATCCCATCTGTCCCTCCGGAAGTTTCTTGGGTTCATCTGAGCGGATTAGGCGGTGCGCCCAGGCGCGGCCTTGACATGGGTCAACCATCCGGTTGGACAGGCTGCCGCAGGGCGCGCGCCGCCAAGCCACTTGCCCGCCGGGGGGTGTGCGACGTATTGCTGCGCGCATGGCGCGTTTCTTTGTCACCGGCACGGCCGGCTTTATTGGCTTTCACCTTGCCCGCCGTCTTTTGCAGGACGGGCACAGCGTTGCCGGCTATGACGGGCTCACCGATTACTATGATGTGCGGCTGAAGCGCGCGCGGCTGGCCGAACTGGCGCGGTTCGAGCGGTTTTCCCAAACCGAGGCGATGTTGGAGGATGACGCGGCGCTGCAGAATGCGGCCGATGCGGCTGCGCCCGACATCATCGTGCATCTCGCAGCCCAGGCCGGGGTGCGCTACAGCCTGGAAAACCCCCGCGCCTATATCGACACCAACGTCACCGGCAGCTTCAATGTGCTGGAGGCAGCGCGCAGGCATGCGCCGCGGCATCTCTTGATCGCCTCGACTTCGTCAGCCTATGGCGCGAACACCAAGATGCCCTTTGAGGAGACCGATGGCGCCGAGCATCCGCTGACAATCTATGCCGCGACCAAGCGCGCCGATGAGCTGATGGCCCATGCCTATGCGCATCTGCACGGGCTGCCGACGACGCTTTTTCGCTTCTTTACGGTCTATGGCCCCTGGGGGCGGCCCGATATGGCGCCGATGAAATTCATCCGCGCGATCCTGGCCGGCGAGCCGATCAATGTGCATAATTTCGGCGATATGCAGCGGGACTTCACCTATGTGGAGGATCTGGTCGAGGCGATCTGCCGGCTGGTTGACGCCCCGCCCGCGCCGGCAGACGCCCGGGGCGCGACCCTGCCCGGCGACACGCTGTCGCCCGCAGCCCCCTACCGGATGGTCAATATCGGGCATGGCTCGCCGGTCGAGCTGATGGCCTTTATCGACGCGCTGGAGGCGGCATTGGGCCTGCCGGTCACCCGCAACCTTGTCGAAATGCAGCCCGGTGAGGTGAAGGCGACCTGGGCCGACACGGCCTTGCTCACCGGGCTGGTGGGCGCCCTGCCCCGCACCCCCATGGTCGACGGGGTGGCGGCGCTGGTGCGCTGGTACAGGGCCTTCGACCCAAGCAATCAGAAAAACTAAGGTGATGGCCTAAGTTTTCTCTTGCCCGCGCCCTGCTGCCACGATACTTAGGCATATGCCTAAGGATACACAGCGACTCGACACACTTTTCCGGGCCCTCGCCGACCCCACGCGGCGCGCGGTGCTCGACCGGCTGGCCTTGGGCCCGGCCAATGTGGGCGAGCTGGCGGCACCCTTTGACATGGCGCTGCCCAGCTTCATGCAACATCTCAAACTGCTCGAACAGGCAGGGCTGATCCGCACCGCAAAGTCGGGACGGGTGCGGGCCTGCAGCCTCACCCCACAGGGCTTCAGCCCTGCGGAGCTTTGGCTCTCCACCCAGCGCGAGTTGTGGGAGAGCCGTTTTGATCGCCTCGAGAAACACCTCACACAGGGAGATAAGACATGACCATGGAACTTGTGATCGAACGCCGCTTCAGCGCTCCGCTCGACCTGGTTTGGGATGCCTGGAGCAGCCCGGACGGCAAGGTCGGCTGGTGGGGGCCAGAGGGCTTTACCTGCGATCTGAACGAGATGGATTTCCGCGAGGGCGGGCGCTAC
The DNA here is from genome assembly GCA_039180245.1 of Pseudomonadota bacterium. GTDB lineage: Bacteria > Pseudomonadota > Alphaproteobacteria > Rhodobacterales > Rhodobacteraceae > J013. Next base: position 2,763 of record JBCDDO010000086.1, read on the forward strand.
CGCTGCGAAATGCGCGACCCTGACGGCACAAGGCTGGTCAATATCGGCGCCTATACCGAAATCCGCCCCAAGACCCGCATCGTCATGACCTATGGGTGGGAGGATGAAAACGGCACGGCCGCAATGGAAAGCATCATCGAGCTCGAGTTCGAAGCCGATGGCGACGGCACCAAGATGCGGTTCAAACAATCGGGCTTTGAAAGCGAGGAGGACCGCGACGGGCATCGCGACGGCTGGACCGAGGCGCTCGACGATCTCGACCGGGCGCTGGCGCGGGTGCTCGTCGCCTGAGCCCTTGGTGGCCTTGGCAGTCGCAAACGTCTTGAAGCCGACGTAAAAACCGCAGATAAGGGCGTGCAACCTGACTGAAGGACGGTTGCATGCCCTCACATCTTTCAACCTGGCCCGAAGCCGCCGCCGATCTGATCGCTGTGGCCGCAGGGCGCGCGCCGGCCGACATGGTGATCCGCGGCGGGGCCTGGGTGAATGTGCACAGCCGCGAGGTCATCCCCGCCACCGACATCGCCATCAAGTCAGGGCGCTTTGCCTATTGCGGGCCGGATGCCGGCGCCATGATCGGACCCGACACGCAGGTGATCGAGGCCAAGGGCCGCTACATGATCCCCGGGCTTTGCGACGGGCATATGCATATCGAAAGCGGCATGCTGACAGTCAGCCGCTTTGTCGAGGCGGTGGTCCCGCATGGCACGACGACCATGTTCGTCGATCCCCATGAGGTTGCCAATGTGATGGGCCTGCCCGGCGTGCGGCTGATGCATGACGAGGCGCTCGCCCAGCCGGTGAATGTGTTCGTGCAGATGCCCTCCTGTGCGCCCTCGGCCCCGGGGTTGGAGACGACGGGCTGCGAGATCACGCCCCAGGATGTGGCCGAGGCGATGGGCTGGCCGGGCATCATCGGGCTGGGCGAGATGATGAACTTTCCCGGCGTGATGGCGGGCGATGCCAAGATGCTGGCCGAGATTGCGGCGTCGCAGGTGGCGGGTAAGACGGTGGGCGGGCATTACGCCTCGCCCGATCTTGCCGGGCTGCACGCCTATGCCGCCGGCGGCCCGGCGGACGATCACGAAGGCACCCGCGAGGAGGATGCGATTGCGCGCGTGCGCCAGGGCATGCGGGCGATGCTCCGGCTGGGCAGTGCCTGGTATGACGTGAAGGCGCAGATCACCGCGGTCACCGAAAAGGGGCTCGACCCGCGCAACTTCATCCTGTGCACCGATGACTGCCATTCCGGCACGCTGGTGCATGACGGGCATATGAACCGGGTGGTGCGCCATGCCATCGAATGCGGGCTCGACCCGCTGATCGCCCTGCAAATGGCCACGATCAACACCGCCACGCATTTCGGGCTGGAGCGGGAGCTGGGCGCCATCGCGCCGGGGCGGCGGGCCGATCTGATCCTGACCTCGGATCTGCGGGCTTTGCCGATCGAGACGGTGATCGCAGGCGGGCAGGTGCTGGCCGAAAACGGCACCGCGACCACCCAGCCGGTGATCTTCGACTGGCCGGCCGCGGCGCGGGCGACGGTCAAGCTGGGCCGCGCGCTTGAGCCTGCCGATTTCGAGATCCCGGCCCCCGCCGGCGCGCAAGACGTCGAGGCGCGCATTATCGGGGTGGTCGAAAATCAGGCCCCAACCAAGGCGCTGATCGGCCGCATCCCGGTGGCGGACGGCCTGCTGGCTCCCGAGGCGCCGGTCGCCCGGCTGGCCCTGGTCGAGCGGCACCGTGCCACCGGCGGGGTGACCAATGCGCTCGTCTCGGGCTTTGGCTATGACCTGCCCTGCGCGGTTGCGTCGACCGTGGCGCATGACAGCCATCATATGATCGTCGTTGGCACCGATCCGGCCGATATGGCCCGCGCCGCGAACCGGCTGGCCCAGATGGGCGGCGGCGTGACGGTCTGGCGCGAGGGCGCCGAACTGGCCTCGGTCGCCCTGCCCATCGCCGGGCTGATGTCCGACGCGCCCGCTGCCGAAATCGCCGCCGCGGCCGACGCGATGGGGGCGGCCTTGCGCGCCTGCGGCTGTCGCCTCAACAATGCCTTCATGCAGCACTCGCTTCTGGCCCTGGTGGTGATCCCGGATCTTCGGATCTCCGATCTGGGGCTTATCGATGTGACGCGTTTTGCCCCGACCGACCTGATCCTCGACCCTGCAGGGTGACCCAGTTGACCACACCCCCTCACGAACCCGGCCTGATCTGCCCGCCCGAAGATGCGCCCAGTGCCCATCACGACGCGCAAAGCGCCTGTGCCGCGATCGAGACCAGCTATGCCAATGCCGTGTCCTTTCTGCGCAGCGCCTTTGAGGAGGTGATGGCAACAGGCCGCGTTCGCGGCCGGTACCGCGCCTTCTACCCGCAGGTTGCCATCTCGACCAACAGCTTCGCCCAGGTCGACAGCCGCCTGGCCTATGGCCATGTGACCGAGCCCGGCATCTATGCGGCGACCCTGACCCGGCCCGATCTTTTTGCCAATTACCTGCGCAGCCAGATCGGCCTTCTGCTCGAAAACCACGGCGTGCCGGTGACCGTGCAGCGCAGCGCTGTGCCGATCCCGCTTCATTTCGCACTGGGCGTGGGCGCGCATGTCGAGGGCGGCATCGAAGAGCGCATCGGCCGGCCCTTGCGCGATGTGTTCGATGTGCCGGATCTGACCGAGACCGATGACCGGATCGTGAACGGCCGCGGCTCTCCCCTGGCCGGCGCCCCGCGTCCGCTGGCCCCCTTCACCGCGCAGCGGGTGGATTACTCGCTGGCACGGCTGGCCCATTACACCGCCACCCTGCCCGAGCATTTCCAGAATTTCGTGCTGTTCACCAACTACCAGTTCTATGTCGACGAGTTTGCCGCCTTCGCGCGCGAGGCGCTGGCCGATCCCGACAGCGGCTATGACAGCTTTGTCGAGCCGGGAAATCGGGTGACCCGGGCGGACGGGTCGACGGGCGACCTGGCCGAGCGCATGCCGCAAATGCCTGCCTATCATCTGACCCGCGATGGCTGCGACGGCATCAGCCTGGTCAATATCGGCGTCGGCCCCTCGAACGCAAAGACCATCACCGACCATATCGCGGTGCTGCGGCCGCGGGCCTGGCTGATGATCGGGCATTGCGCCGGCCTGCGGCATTCGCAATCGCTGGGCGATTATGTGCTGGCGCATGGCTATCTGCGTGAGGACCATGTTCTGGACGATGATCTGCCGACCTGGGTGCCGATCCCACCGCTCGCCGAAATCCAGGTGGCGCTGCAGGACGCTGTCGCCCAGATCACCGGCCTGCAGGATTACGAGCTCAAAAAGATCATGCGCACCGGCACGGTGGCCACCATCGACGACCGCAATTGGGAGCTGCGCGACCAATCCGGGCCGGTCTACCGCCTCTCGCTCAGCCGCGCCATCGGGCTTGATATGGAATCGGGCACCATCGCCGCCAATGGGTTTCGGTTCCGGGTGCCTTATGGAACCCTTCTGTGCATCTCCGACAAGCCCCTGCATGGGGAGCTGAAGCTGCCCGGCATGGCAACGGCCTTTTACAAGCGCCAGGTCGCTCAGCATCTTAGGATCGGCGTGCGCGCCATGGAGCTGCTCAGCCGAATGCCCGATGAGCGTTTGCACTCGCGCAAGCTGCGCAGCTTTGAGGAAACCGCCTTCCTCTGACGCCCCCCGGGCCTCGTCGCAGCCCAGGCCTGGCCGCAGCCCGGGCCTGGCCGCAGATCGCACCAGCCACTTCTTTTTGGCACAAATACTCCCGCCGGAGGCGTCCCGACGCCGCCGCGCGCCGCTCTGCCCGATCAGAAGCCCTAACGCAAAAAATCGCTGGGCAAAAATCGCTGGGCAAAAACCGCCCTCAGCGCTGGCCCAAAACAAACCGGCGGATCTGGGCACGGGTGCGGTCTGCCCGGCAGTCGCGAATATGCGAGCCATGATCGGCCTCGGGATCGCAGCCATAGGCGATCAGCTCGACACCCTCCGGCCAGCGCTCGGTCAGGAACGCAAGCTCTTGCGGGCGATTAAACGCATCATCGGTATAGGCATAGACCAGAGCCCGCATCCGCGCGGCCGTCTTCATATCGGCGATCAGCCGGGGCTGGGCTTCGGTCAGCCATTCGCGGGTGTCATCGCGGTCACGTCGCCCGGCAAAGGCCGGGGCAAAGGCGATGATCCCGCCGAGGCGGCCGCCCCATTCCTTGGCCATCATCAGGGCTGTCCAACCGCCTGCGGAATGCCCAGCCAGATAAATCTGATCGGCCGGCACGCCCAACGCCGTCAGCGCCCGGATGGTGGCGTCGACCTCCTCCATCCGCAGATAGATATAGCGGCCCAGATCCTGCATCCGGGCGCGGACCGCGACCTGCGAGCACAGAAAATAGATGTGCACGCCGTCTTCCTCCAGTGCGCGGATGCTGGCCGGCGGCGCATTTCCTTCGGTTGCACAGGCCTCGCGCTGCAGGCTGCTGGTGGTGCCGTGATTCCAGATCACAACTCTGGCCGAGGCCGGGTCCGCCAGGCCGATCGGCGGGATCGTCTCATAGGGTTTGTTGCGCTTGGGCTCGGAGCCCTCCAGCGCATCGGTAAAGCCGCTTTCGGTCGACTTGATCCGGCCCTGGCTGATGGGCGGCTGATCCGGGGCCAGATCGGGGTCGGTTTCAATGACGAGCCCAATGCCGGTTTGCTGCGCCACGGCCGGCGCCACGGCCAAAAAAACCACCGCAAGGCACAGCGCGGACAGGCGAAGGGTGGGGAAGCTGGTCATGCGTTGAGCCCTCGGAACGCGCCGCCTTTTTCGGCTAGATCACGCAGCTGCGGCGCGACGGTCCAGGAACCGGGGCTTTCGGCAGCCACCCTCTCCATACTGGCAAGCACCGCACCCAGCCCGGCCTGATCGGCCGCCTGCATCGGCCCGCCACGCCAGCGCGGATAGCCATAGCCCAGCATCTCGACGACATCGATGTCGAGCGGCCGCACGGCCACCCCCTCTTCCAGGATCATGGCGCCCTCATTTGCCATCACGGCCAGCAGCCGCTCGGTGATCTCATCGGCCGAAATCTCGCGGCGGGTGATGCCCAGGCGGGCGGATTCCGCCTCGATCAGCGCCGCAATCTCGGGATCGGGCACGGGCCGTCGCCCTTCGGGATAGGCATACCAGCCGGCGCCGGTGCGCTGACCCTCACGTCCGCTTTCAACGACCAGATCGGCCAGGCGCGAGTAGCGAACCGTCGGGTCGCGATGCGGGGCCATACGCTGACGCCGTGCATAGCCGATCTGATGGCCGGCCATGTCCATCATCTCAAAATAGCCCATCGGCCAGCCGAACGCCTTCATCGCACCGTCGATATCGGCCGGCAGCGCGCCATCCTCCAGCATGTAAAGCGCGAGCCTGCCATAGGCGGCCAGAATGCGGTTGCCGATGAAGCCGTCGCAAATGCCGCACAGAACCCCGGTCTTGCCCATGGATTTGGCCAGCGCAAAGCCGGTTGCGAGCACATCGGGCGCAGTGTCGGGGGTGCGCACCACCTCGACCAGCTTCATGATATGGGCGGGTGAGAATAAATGCAGGCCCAGGATGCGCGCAGGGTTCGGCACATGGCCGGTGAAGCTGCGCGGGTCGATATAGGAGGTGTTGGAGGCAAGGATCGCCGCATCGCCCATGGCGGCGGCCAGATGCCCGAAGACTTCGGCCTTTACGTCGGGGTCCTCGAAAACCGCCTCGATGGCCAGATCCGCCCCCGCCGCCGCGGCGTAATCCTCGGTTGTGCTCAGCGCGGCCCGGCGCGCCGAGGCCGTGGCCGCGTCGATCAGCCCACGGCTGAGCGCCGCCTCGATCAGCCCGCCCACCCGCTCGCGCGCGGCCTCGGCTGCCGCAGCATCGCGCTCGATCAGGGTGACGGGAAGCCCGGCCCCCAGTGCCGAAACCGCGATGCCACAACCCATCAGCCCGCCGCCCACCACCGCGATGCGGCTGAGCGGCCGCGGTTTGGCCCCGGCGATTGCGGCCGGCTTGGCCACCGCGCGCTCGGCAAAAAACGCATGGCGCAGCGCCAGCGATTGCGGGTCGCTGAAGAGCGGCATGATGATCGCCCGCTCATGCTTGAGCCCATCGGCAAGCGGCATTTGATAGGCCCCGCGCACCGCCTCCAGCGCGCGCAACGGGCTGATCTGCCCCTTGGCCCGCGCCGCGACCCCATCCCAGATCGCGGCCCAGTC